>NZ_JACFYJ010000148.1:0-14943 GCF_037126505.1 Paraburkholderia bengalensis | reverse complement strand
CGTCGGCAGATATCGCAGAGACGCGGTCAAACGGCGATTTAGAAGAGGTCGCTAGCGCAATTAATCGTCCTGCTAGCAGAAATAGTCGACCTCAACAGCCGTAGCGCGCGCGACTTCCACGTCGTCTTCGCATTCGCTCCGAACGTCGGGCCGAGTTTCGCGAAGCACTTCTTAAATTCGGTTGCTCCCTCGTCTGCAGGGACATCTTCAGACGGACGGAGCAGCCTTTACGAATCCGTCTCTCTAACTTTTGCACGCTTTCATCTACGGCAAAAAGCAGCGAACACACAACAATAGGACGTGTACTTCTGGCTGCTATCCGTCAGAGAATTCCTGATGGGTAATACGGATGTATGCGAGAAATCGTTCCATTACATTTCGGAATAGTGTCTATGACGCCGTGCACATAGATGGGCTATTTTGGCGAGCCTAATGTAGTTGCACAAAGCCAGTTCAAAGTATCCAGCGGCTTAGCGGGGCGGGAATCTGCTCTATTGCAGGAAAGTCCGTAGGAAGGTTGACATTAGGAGAATTGAAATGTCACACGCATCAACGCCTGCCTCCAGCATCCTCGGATCAGACCCGGCCTGCTGCCGGGGAATTCAAAGCTCGATGCTTGATCTTGCGAAAGCCGCGTTGATCATCGTCCAGACAACCAAGTAGCAGGACAACCTGAGCCCGGGTAATGACTTCCTCAAAAATCAAATCCGACGCAACGCTTGCGAATGGATGGCGCTTCAAATTTGGGATTTGCATATTTGTGTTCGCTTTCGCGTTATTGCCGATTTTACCAATCGCCGCTTCTCTCGGCACATCTGCGGCGACCATGGCCGCTCTGACGGGGACGATTCTCGTCGCGAACAAGGTCCTACTTATGGCCTGCGTCGCTGTCATGGGTAAGCCCGGATTTCAACATCTCAAACTGACGGTGATGGGTTATGTAAAGCGTTTAGCGCCTACGAGAAATGGTGGCTCCGTCCGGCACCTCATTGGGCTGATACGGTCGGTCGTGAGCCGTGGACGCGGACGAGCTAAGGAGCCGTTTGATTCAGATGAGAGCGCGTCGTGAATTCGACGGTACGATCGGCATCCTGGGCAAGTCCACGTGCGCATCGATAAGGATATCTAAATTGATGAACTGACATGCGCCGGGTCGAACGGCTGATGACGCGAAATTGTGAATCCGGTACGAGGATAGACAATTTTTACCATACGTGCCTCTGCGCACTAACTGAAGCGCTCTCGCCACCTTTCACTAGAACGCGCGACCGCACGGCGGGTCACATTCCGGAGGCCGTGCTGGGGCAACGAATCCAACGAACATTTGAAGCAGGTTGCGCGGACGCTGGCTTCATAACAATCAAGAATAGTGTCTATGACACCGCATCCGTACAGCGATCTATTTGGTTGGCGTAATGTAGTTGAACAGAATGGATCTGAGAAACATGTCTCTGCAGTTGAATCATTGTGCACATTTTTTTTTATCGATTTGAGATCCGAATATCGAGCGAGGCAAAAATTAACGTACGACAGAAAACGCAGAGCGATATACGCAAACACGAATATCGATCTTCCTCTGATGCTGCGAGAGGTTGAGGTTAATAACTGCTGTTGAGTTATCGAACCTTTCATCGATCGAAAAACAATCTGTAGCGAAACTTGGATAGAGTCTCACTTTCTTTTTTTCGATCATCACTGGGGAAGCGGCGAGATTATTTTTTCATCGAAGTCCGTGCTTCTCGTCTGAGGAAACGTGCACGCTCGTCTAAGTGTTCCAATTTGATAGGCAGAATCGTTCGCCTCCTCTAACGCGCTTCACCTTTCGATCCGGCGTGACCGAGTCCATCAACAGCGCCGTGCAATTCCGGACGAGCGCACAGGGGAATGTATGCCTTTTTCCGCGTTTCGCGGCTATTGTCGCGCGTTCGGCGTCCCGATGCTGGCGGGCGCTGCAATTGCATCATGCTGCCGGGTGTCAACAGTACACGCTACGGAAGGCGGCGGGAGCAATTATCCGGTCGGTGTGAATACGTTGCTTTCGGGCATTCAGCCCGCTCCGGGCAACCACATCTATGTATACCTGCAGGCATACGAGGCGACGACGCTCGAAGGTAATGACGGGAACCCGTCACGTAGCGTATCGAACTTCTCCTTGCATGCGCAGGCCGCGGCGTTCCGGTTCTCTCACGTCTGGCGAGACGTTACGTTTCTTGGCGCGACCCTCGAGTCGCGGACGAACATCCCGTTTGTTAATCTCGATCTGCATTTCGATGCCCATACATCCAAAGGCACGGCATACAAGAGCGGCCATGCGACGGGGCTGTCCGATCTCACCGTCGGGCCGCTTTTTCTGGGCTGGCATCTGGGCAACCTGCATCAGATATTAGGCCTCGAATTCTTTCTTCCGACCGGCAGCTACGACACAAGCGAAGTCGTTAATCCGGGGCGTCACTACTACTCGATGCAGCCGAACTACGCCGTCACGTGGCTGCCAGCACCGAATGTTGAGTTCAGCGCGCGTGCGTTATATAGCGTGAATTCCGTCAATCGCGCAACCGACTATCACTCGGGAAATGAATTCATCGTCGATTACAACGCGGGGTATCGTCTTACTCCAATGTGGCAGATCGGCGTAAGCGGATATTTCTATAAACAGGTGACCGACGATACGCAGCACGGGCGATCGGTCAATGGCAACGGAAACCGTGGACAGGCTTTTGCTGTGGGCCCATCCATCGCATACGGCAGCAGGAAGTTTTCGGTGGCGCTCAAGTACCAGCGCGAAATGCTGGTCCGAAACCGGCCGGAGGGAAATCGCTTCTGGTTGCAAATGTATATGCCATTTCAATAGGTGTCGTTTGTCCAATGCGCCGGTCACCCGTCAAAGGAGTCGGCTCCATTCTGATACGGAATAGTGTCTATGAAGCTGCATCCGTAGAGGTCAATATCCAGCCGGTGTACTGTAGATAAAACGAAACGCGTAAGCCGCTTCATCGGTCATCGAATAGAGCGATCGTCAAGGTATTCCCGATTCCATGTTGGTTTCCGATTCACGCCGTCGATCTGAGAGAGGAGTTATTTCACCAATGCGTAAAACTTATCTACATTTCAATAACCCACATGCACGCCCCAAAAGAGGATGTCTGGCCAGCCGTGAAGCGGAGGTGACCTCATGGCAGTCGCGCTAATCACTGGAGCCAGCCGGGGGATCGGTTCGGCTATTGCGGTCGCTCTGGCACGCGATGGATACAAAGTGGTCGTCAACCATCGCGCGAGCGCGCCACAGGCTGAAGACGTGGTCGCAATGATCAATGCGGCAGGTGGAGAGGCCGTAGCGATCAAGGCCGACGTCACCCAGCCTGACGACGTCGCCGCGATGGTCGATCAGATCAATCAGCAATGGGGCGGCGTCGATGTGCTGGTGCACAACGCGCTGACGCCGTATGACGTGACTTCGTTTGCTAATCTCAGCTGGGAGCAACTCGGCACCAAGCTGGATACCGAACTGCGCGCGGCCTTTCTGGCGACGAAAGCTGTCGTGCCCGGCATGACGTCCCGTGGCCACGGTCGGCTGATCTATCTGAGCACCCTGTTGTCGCGTCGTCCGCGTGACGGGATGATCACACTCGGCACCGCAAAAGCAGCGCTGGACCAGTTCGTAAGATACGTCGCGCTTGAGTTGGCCCCTCACGGCATTACCGCGAATCTCGTTGCGCCAACTACTGTGGAAGGTGCTACTTCAGCAGGTCTCATCTCTGCCGAACGGCTCAAGGCAATTGCCGCGTCGATACCGATGGGGCGGCTTGCACGTCCTGACGAAGTAGCCAACACGGTCGCGTATCTTGCAAGTGACGCATCCGGATTCACTACCGGTCACTACATTCCCGTCAGCGGCGGGTTTGGGATGGAGTGAGTCTAAAGGGGTGCGCGGTCCGGATGCGAGCCCCACAATTCTTTTAATGCGATTCATTGAAACGACGGAGGCGTAACTTGGCGATCCTATCTATTGATTTGACGTATGTTGGGGCTGGTATTCACGAGGAATTGATCGCACATGTCGCCGATCAAGAGGGATATTTTGAAGAGGAGGGTGTTCGCGTCGCCCTGCGTGACGGGGCGGTATGGAATACCGACCGTGTGCGCGCTGGTGCCACCATCGGTCTCGGCCGGGCGCTGATTTCTCGCATGACTAGCGGCATCGAATGGACGGCGCTTAGCGTGAACACGCATCGCCCGTTGTTCTGGTTCGTCGGCGCCAATAGCGTGAAGTCGATGGAGGATCTTCGCGGCCGTCGACTGGCGGTCCACGGACCACGCACCGCGCCCGGCGTGTTTGCGCGGATCGTGCTACGCAAGCACGGGTTGGATCCAGATCGCGACGTGCAATGCGTGGAGCGAATCCCTGGTGACTATCAGATGGACTTGCGTCGACTCCGCGAGGGCTCGATCGACGCCGCTTACGTCGGCAGTACGTTATCGGCCGAACAGGTCGCCCGTGAGGAGGGCTTCTCGGTCCTGTCCTGGGTGGGTGACCACTTTCAGATCCCCACTGTAGGACTCGCAGTGGACCCCTCGCGTATCTCGCTCGACGCCCCCGCGCTGCAGGCGATGACGCGAGCGTACAAGCGTTCCCTCAGGACGATCGCCGAACAGCCGAGCCTCGCCATCGAACATATCGCTTCGATGTTGGGCCGTTTGACGAGCGTGGAGGCGGAGCAACACTACGAACGGTATATCCGACCGTATTTCACTTCCAATGGCCGGGTGGATCTCAAGGTTGCCAAAGAAGGCGTCGCCGCCGTCGCGGCCGAACTGGGCATCGCTGCGAACAACGCGGATCAGATGTACCTGGCGACCTTGTAAGCACGTCGCAACCGGAAGACGGAGAGGCGGCCTGAAGCACAACGTCGCAATGCTTCTTCAACCGGTTTGCCGACGTCAGCGTAGCTAGGCCAACGGAAGGCGACACGTAAGCGTCCGATGTCGCCGCGCGGGGGCATCTTTCGCGCGACAAGCGGTTTTAAAGGATGGGTTCGCACTGGATTCAACTGGAGACGCGTATGTCTGACGCAAAGGAAAGACAAGAACTGGCGGTTGCTTCGGCAATCGCCTCGGTGCAGGGAAACCCGCTGGAGTCGGCCGGCGCCGAAGTTAGCGCGACGGAGTTCAGGAACGCGTTATCCAGAGCGGTCACGCCTGTGACGATTTTGGCTACCGATGGCCCGAACGGCAGAGCCGGCGTGACGTGCTCCGCAGTCTGCTCAGTGTGCGACGCACCGCCAACCGTCCTGGCTTGCGTCAACCGGAAGAGTTTCGCCAATGGCGTAATCAGGGCGAACGGAGTCCTCACGGTGAACTGGCTGAGTGCCGATCAACGTGAGTTGTCTGATTTTTTTGCGGGGGTCGGTGGGCTTTCGATGCCGGAAAGGTTTTCGAAAAGTCAGTGGGGAACGCTTACGAGCGGCGCCCCATATTGCAAAGAAGCAATGATGACGCTCGATTGCCATGTTGTCGACGCTATCGAGGTCGGGACGCACAGCCTCATCTTTGCACGCGTTATGGCAACCATTCAGGCAGATGGGCGCCTCCCCTTGGCCTACTACCGGAGAGCCTACGCAACAGCCCACCCCGCAACGTCTTAAACAGTCGTTCTCAATTCAACACTCCAAGGAAAATCATGATCCGAACCGGCCGCCAATACCTCGAATCCCTCAATGATGGACGTCAAGTCTGGGTGGGAAACGAAAAAATCGACAACGTCGCCACGCATCCGAAAACGCGTGACTATGCGCAGCGCCATGCAGATTTCTACGACTTGCATCATCGTCCGGACCTGCAGGATATCCTGACCTATGTCGATGAAAACGGCAAACGCCGTTCAATGCAGTGGTTCGGTCACCACAATAAAGATCAACTACGGCGCAAGCGGAAGTACCATGAAACCGTGATGCGTGAGATGGCGGGTGCGTCCTTTCCGCGTAGTCCCGACGTGAACAACTACGTATTGCAGACGTACCTGGACGATCCGACGCCCTGGGAAACCCAGTCTATTGGCGCCGACGGACACATCAATTCAAAGAACATCGTTAACTTCGTCAACTTTGCGAAGGATAACGACTTCAATTGTGCACCGCAATTTGTCGATCCGCAAATGGACCGGTCCAACCCGGACGCACAGGCGCGATCGCCGGGACTTCGTATCGTCGAAAAGAACGAGAAGGGAATTGTGGTTAACGGCATCAAGGCGATCGGTACGGGCGTTGCTTTTGCGGACTGGATTCATATCGGCGTCTTTTTCCGCCCTGGCATTCCAGGCGAACAGGTTATTTTTGCGGCGACTCCCGTCAATACGAAGGGCGTGACCATCATCTGCCGTGAGGGCGTCGCGAAAGACGATCCGGTCGAACATCCTTTGGCCTCGCAAGGCGATGAGCTCGACGGCATGACGCTCTTTGAAAACGTATTCATTCCGTGGTCGCATGTCTTCCATATCGGTAATCCGGAACACGCCAAGCTCTATCCACAACGTGTGTTCGACTGGCTTCATTACCATGCACTGGTCCGCCAGATGGTGCGCGCCGAGTTGATGGCAGGCCTCGCCGTCCTTATCACTGAGCATATCGGAACCAGTAAGATTCCTGCCGTGATGACGCGCGTCGCAAAGCTGATTGGCTTCCACCAGGCCATGCTGGCTCACGTAATCGCGGCGGAGGAATTAGGTTTTCACACACCAGGCGGTCACTACAAACCCAATATTCTGGTCTACGATTTTGGCCGCGCATTGTACCTCGAGAACTTCTCACAAATGATTTACGAGCTGGTTGATCTTTCCGGTCGGAGCGCGCTGATCTTCGCTAGTGAGGATCAATGGAACGACCCGAAACTCAATCCGTGGTTTGAGCGCCTGAACAGCGGACCCGTTGGGAAGCCACACGATCGCGTGCAGATCGGTCGCATAATCCGTGATCTCTTCCTCACGGATTGGGGCAGCCGCCTATTCGTATTCGAGAATTTCAATGGCACGCCGCTGCAAGCCATTCGTACACTTACGATGCAACGCGCGGAATTTTCTGGCACTGGCCCGTACGCAAAACTCGCTCGCAAGGTTTGCGGCATAGAGTCCGAAGTCGATAGCGAAAGCGACTACAAAGCAACTGCCGATTACGCCAAAGCGCTTGATTCCGCGCGGCATCAGGAATCACTCGCGCTGAGCGGAACGATGGCCATCTAAAACTGGTAGCGCGACCTTCCGGGTTGCCGAAACGTCCGATGCAGGTGCCGTGCTTTCGCACGGTACCGATTATCTATAGAAAGGTCACAAATCATGGTCGATGAAGTCTTTCTGGATCTGGTGTTTCGTAAGGGCCGGAGCCAAAACGGATGGCTCGATGAGCCAGTATCGGACGAGCAGCTGAAGCAAGTGTACGAATTGATGAAATGGGGCCCACGTCCGTCAATTGTTCACCGGCTCGGATCGTCTTCGTGCGCAGCGAAAGCGGCAAGGCCAGATTGAAGGACGCTCTCAGCCCTGGCAATATCGAAAAGTGCATGACGGCGCCAGTGCTCGCGGTGGTCGGTTATGAGACCCGTTTCTACGCTGACCTGCCCCGGCTCTTTCCCCATAACCCCACCGTCAAGAACTGGTTTGAGGGCGAAGACAAAGCTGGGTTTGCGGAAACAACGGATTTTCGCAACGGGACCCTGCAGGGCGGATACCTGATTGCCGCGGCGCGGGCAGTTGGACTGGATTGCGGCCCGATGTCAGGGTTCGACAATGCGAAGGTCGACGCTGCAATCTTCGCCGGCACGTCGATCAAATCGAATTTCATTTGCGGTCTTGGTCGCGGCGATTCCTCCAAGGTGTTTCCTCGCAGCCCACGCCTTTCCTTCGAAGAGATCTGCAAGGTTATCTGAATCGCGATTGATAGACTGAGGGGAGTCGTCGATGAAAGTCATATCCGATCCACACGAATTCAATGTATCCCGCTCGGTCGTGTCGATCGGCATGTTCGATGGCGTTCATCGTGGACACAGATTCGTGTTGCGGAAGTTGCGAGAACGCGCGTTGTCTTTGCGGGCCCCTGCCATCGTCATAACATTTGATCCGCATCCGCTTGCAACGTTGCATCCGGCATCCTGTCCGGCATTTATAACCACACTCGAAGATCGTATTGCTCTATTGGCGTCCACGCGTCACGTTGACTATTGTCTCGTTCTGAGATTTGACCGCGAGCGAAGTAACGAAATGGCAAATAATTTTGTGCGGCGGACGTTAGTGAATATGCTCGGCATGCGATCGCTGATCGTTGGCGAAAACTTTGCCTGCGGAAGTGGCCGTCAAGGCAATATCACGTACCTGGGAAATCTCGGTGCTGGCCTCGGATTCGACGTTGATCCCTTGCCCTTGATGTGCGACGAGTCCATTGCGAACGGCGTGCATTGCTCGTCAACCGAAACAAGACGGCTTATTCAGCGAGGCGATATTGCTAGCGCAAATGCCATGCTGGATCGACCGCATGAGCTATCCGGGACGGCGTTTACATTGAGTGTAGGGACTTGCCGTGTAACGGACATCGTCGTGCCGGGCGCCATGTGTTCTCCGCCTGCGGGCGACAACGCGGGAACGGTGAAGAAGCAAGATGTTGAAGGGCCGTGGACAGCCGCCATTTTGCAGGTGCAGGAGCAACATCCGCAAATCGGCGCGCACAGGGTTCGGCTGCTTGTGGGGAACGACATAGATATTGCTCCCGGCGATGCGGTGAGTGTCCGGTTCCTTGATAGTGTGAAGCCAGTTGCGAACCGCGTTGCAAGCGCCGCGATGGCCAGTGCGGAGTGAAATACGACAACCATGAACAGCTTTTCTTTCACAAGCCATTCACAGCGGGTTGTATTCGGCGCTGGTGCGCTGAACCGACTCGAAGCGGAAGTCGATCTGCTTGGCGCGCGTCGCGTGATGGTACTCGCGACACCTGAGCAGCGCAGGGACGCGGAACGCGTCGCAGCCATCCTCGGCGTTCGCGTCGCGGGCCTATTCGACAAAGCCGTTATGCACGTACCCATCGAGGTTGCTCGCGAAGCGCGCGATCTGGCGCGCAAACTCGACGCCGACTGCGCGGTAGCGATCGGCGGCGGCTCGACGACAGGGCTTGGGAAAGCGATCGCACTGGAATCGGACTTTCCGATTCTCGCGATACCCACGACCTACGCGGGCTCCGAAATGACACCCATCTACGGAATAACGGAAGCGGGTTTTAAGAAGACGGGACGGGATAATCGCGTCAGGCCGAAGACAGTGATCTACGATCCCGAACTCACCTACTCGCTACCTCTACCGTTGAGTGTCAGCAGCGCGATCAATGCGATAGCCCATGCTGCAGAAGCGCTTTACGCGCCAGACGCGAATCCCATCACGGACATGATGGCCGTCGAGGGCATCGCTGCCATTGGACGCGCGCTTCCGCTGTTGACGCGCACTGATGTAGTCGCGAACATCCGGCGCGGCCGGGCGGACGCACTCTACGGCGCATGGCTGTGCGGATCGGTGCTAGGGGCCGTGGCAATGTCTTTGCATCACAAGCTGTGTCATACCTTGGGCGGCAGCTTCAATCTGCCGCACGCAGAGACGCATACGATCATTTTGCCGCATGCACTGGCGTACAACGAGACGTCCGCCGCGGCCGCGATGCAACGCATCGCTGGCGCGCTTGGGGGAACCAGCGCACCTCGGGCTGTCTTCAATCTGGCGAAAACCAGCGGCGCTCCGCTGGCGCTAAAAGACATCGGAATGAAAGCTGC
Source organism: Paraburkholderia bengalensis (assembly GCF_037126505.1). Lineage (NCBI taxonomy): Bacteria > Pseudomonadati > Pseudomonadota > Betaproteobacteria > Burkholderiales > Burkholderiaceae > Paraburkholderia > Paraburkholderia bengalensis. The sequence continues at coordinate 5,148 of NZ_JACFYJ010000148.1, read as the reverse complement.
GGACCTCGATGAAGCATGCTCGATAGCGATGGAGAATCAATATTCCAATCCACGGCCGCTCGAGAAAGCGGCGATCAGGGAACTGCTTCAACGTGCTTATGAGGGTGAACGGCCGCAAGCTTGACAGTACGAATCGCGGCGGGCGTTGTTGCGGCTTGCCTTAAGAAGCTTCATAGCAAGCGTCGACAGATACTTACCGATGGTCAGAAACTCACCGGACAACTGGAGGCTAACATGCACAATCTCAACGAACAGACCGTTACGCGGGCGGTACTCGATCTCATTGCAGATACACCGAGTCGTCGTTTGAAGTCCGTGCTCACGAGTCTTATCACGCATCTCCATGACTTTGCGCGCGAGGTCGAACTGACCGAGGAGGAATTGCAGGCCGGAGTTTCATTTCTCACGGCGACTGGACAAAAATGCAACGATAAGCGCCAGGAGTTCATTTTGCTGAGCGACGTGCTCGGACTGTCGATGCTGACGGTTGCGATGAACAACAAGAAGCCGGTGGGGTGCACGGAGTCGACGGTCTTCGGGCCATTTCACGTAGAAGGCGCGCCCGAGTACGAGAACGGCGCCGACATCGCCAATGGGGCGGCGGGAGAGCCTTGCCTCGTGCGAGGCACCGTGAGGGATCTTGACGGCAACCCTATAGCGGGGGCGCAGCTTGAGGTCTGGCAAGCCGATGCCGCGGGCAACTATGACGTTCAGTATCCGAATCTCGATATTCACCAGGGGCGAGGCGTACTCAGATCGAAGCAAGACGGCAGTTTCGAATTTCGTACGGTGGTGGCCGTTGCCTACCCAATTCCAGTCGATGGCCCGGTGGGTGATTTGTTGCGTGCTACGGGACGTCATCCCTGGCGTCCCGCTCACCTTCATTTCATGATAAAGGCCAAAAACTACCAGACTTTGGTTACACACGTGTTCCGTAACGGCGACCAGTATCTGGATTCGGATGCGGTGTTTGGGGTTCGGCAGACGTTGGTAGCCGACTGGATCCGGCAGCCAGACGGTGGTTATACGCTGACTTACGACTTTGTGCTAAATCCGGTCGATTAACGCGCAGCGCGAGTCTTTCGTCGCATTACCCTGGTGCCGAAAAGAGGTTGCGAAACACCGCACGAAGCCATTGATTGCCGGGCTCGAGGTGACAGCGGTCGTGCCAGTACTGGGCAATTTCGAGCTTTGGCAATGCGAGCGGTGGCTCAACCAGTTGCAAATCAAGATCGTGACTCATTGCGACGGCAAGATTCCTCGGCACGGTCGCAATAACGTCGGAGTATTTGGATATCAGCGCGGCGGACGTAAAGACAGGCACGCGGCAAACGATATTGCTGCGTGGTACTTCGGACTCGATAAGCCGCTCAATTGCCAGATGTTCATGCCCTGTTCCCAGCGCCGATACGAGCGCATGTTTTTCCCCTATAAACTCTTCTTTAGTCGGGTGCGTCCCAATGCGGGGATGACCTTTACGTGTCACGCTAACGTAGGTTTCAGTCCACAGTGGGACCCGCCGGATGCCCATTGTCAAAGAAGGGAAGGACCCGATCGCAAGGTCGACCAATCCCGATTCGAGCCAGAGGTCGAGGTGTTGCGCGTCGCATGGAATCGACTGCACACATATACCAGGCGCTTCTACGGCGAGGTAGTTCAACAACTTCGGGAAGATTTTTATCACCCCTGCGTCAACCAGGAAGAAGCTGAACTTTCGTGTCGATGTCTTTGGGTCGAATGACGCGTGCTCTGAACGCAACGTGCGAAGCCGCTGCAATATCGCTTTCACCGGTTCGGCGAGTTCGAGCGCTTTCGGTGTCGGTTCCATGCGCAGCGCTACGCGCACGAAAAGCGGATCGCCGAAGTAGAGCCTCAGCCGCGCCAGCGTTTTGCTTAATGCCGGCTGAGAGAGATTGAGTACCCGTGCGGCTTTTGTGAGGCTGTGCTCAGTCAGCAGGACGTTGAATACTTGCAGTTGATGCAGATCGAGTTCGACATCGCCTTCACTTCGTTGCGGAAGAGTGTCCATGCGGTGGCAGCCCTATCGATGGCAATCTGTGGCTAGACTGTACCTTAAAAAGGAATCGAGGCCACTCCGAGTAATCCTGTACGTCCAGCTTCCATCACCCTAATTCAGGGGCGCTTTTCAATTCCATATTTTTTTCGAATATCGGACTTTGCAGATATATCCAAAGCAACACCCCTCTCTGCTACGGGGAGCTTCGTTGCGCCGCCAACTCTGTGATGACGCGGAAGATCCGGGCGCGGGTCGAAGTGAACCGGGGCGATTGTGTGGCGCGAACAGGCCCGTTGGAGTTCCCGCTGTTTCAGCGCTGAACTGGCTTCCCCGATTTCGCTTGTCACAGAAAAATCGGAGAAGTGTCGAGCCATGTCGGGCTCAGCTCGGTGAGGACATGGAGAATTCAGATCCTTTGGCGATGCTGTCGGGCCAGCGCTGCATCACGCTCTTATAGCGCGTATAGAAACGTACGGCCTCCTGTCCGTAGGCATGGTGATCGCCGAACAGCGAGCGCTTCCAGCCTCCGAACGAATGCCACGCGGGCGGTACGGGACTCGGCACATTGACGCCCACCATACCGATTTGAATCTGCCTGGCGAATGCGCGCGCCGTGGCACCATCGGACGTAAACAGCGAAACGCAGTTACCCAGTTCATGCGCGTTGACGAGCGCAATTGCACTTGCAAGATCGGGCACACGAACAACAGATAGCACAGGCCCAAAGATCTCTTCGCGATAGATACTCATATCCGGCTTCACGTCATCGAAGAGCGAGCCGCCGAGGAAAAACCCTTCTTCACGTCCGGGAACCGCTCGGTCGCGACCGTCGACCAGTAGTCGGGCGCCGGCAGCGACGCCCGCATCGATATACCTCATCACCTTCGCACGATGCGCGCTGCTGATCAGCGGTCCCATGTCCAGATTGGGCTCCATGCCGCCGCCGATCCTGAGCGAGCGCACCCGGGGCGCAAGCCGCTCCACCAGTTCGTCACCGATATTTCCGACCGCCACGGCAACCGAGGTCGCCATACAACGCTCTCCAGCCGAGCCGTATGCCGAGTTGATCAGTGCGTTTACTGTCTCATCAAGATTGGCGTCAGGCATCACCACAAGATGGTTTTTCGCGCTGCCCAGTGCCTGCACACGCTTGCCGCGCTTCGCACTCTCGCCGTAGATATATTCAGCGACGGGCGTCGAGGCGACCACGGACATCGCGGACACATCAGGATGCTCAATCAGCGCATCAACGACGGCCTTACTGCCATGCACGACATTAAACACGCCTTTGGGAAAGCCCGCTTCAATGAAGAGCTCGGCGAGCCGGATCGATGCGGACGGCGTACGCTCAGATGGCTTCAGGATGAACGTGTTTCCGGTTGCGGCTGCCATCACAAACATCCAGCAGGGCACCACCACCGGAAAATTGAACGGCGTGACGCCAGCAGCCACGCCGATAGACTGACGCAGATTCCAGTTGTCGATGCCATCGCTGATCTGATCGGTGAAATCCGTCTTCAACAGGTTCGGAATGCCACACGCGAATTCGACGATTTCAATCCCACGCAGAACTTCGCCTTTCGCATCGGAGAACAACTTTCCGTGGTCACGTGTAATCAGTTCGGCAAGTTCGTCCGAATGTGCTTCGAGTAGTTCCTTAAAGCGAAACATCAGGCGCGCGCGCTTCAGCGCTGCCGTTTCGCTCCATGCCGGGAACGCGGCCTTCGCGGCGGCGACGGCGGCCGCGACTTCTGCGGTGGACGCAACCGGCAAGCGGGCTGTCACGCGGCCCTGTGCCGGATCGAATACCTCTGCAAATTGCCCGGTTCCACTGGTCACATGCCGACCGTCGATAAAATGCCCCAACACGCGCACCGCGCCTGGATCCGCTTCGCTCATATCTGCTCCTTACAGGGAGACGACTACGGCTTGCGTCGTTCCCTTGGTGTTCAAGAATGTCGGTGGTTTCGCCGCGATGGCGACTGCCCGCCGGGTGTATGCATGCAAATTTAGGCGCGATCGGAAGCGTTGCGAATACCCTGGCGGACAAAACACTCTTGAGCAACGGGAACAAGCGGCGCGACGGTCGTACTCACCCGCCGACAATGCGGGCTTAAAGACGCGGCGACATTTAGTCCAGGAAGGCGCGCACGGCAAAAGACAGCGTCGCAATGACATGCGTAGTGGTCGGGGATTTCGTTGGTAATCTCGCCGACGACTACCAGGCCGTAATCAATGGAGAGTTCGTCGCCTGGTTGATGGCGATGAGCGCACATCGCTGGCATGAGGGGAGGGCACGAGAAGGTGGGGCAAGCTTCGGACGGCTCGATAGAAATAGGTACACCGCAAAGAATTTTGGACGAGCGTCTCTGCAGCCATATAAGAGCGCCATATGCGGCCATGCGCAGCCTCGTAGGTGATGCCGCTGAGTAACCATTCGCATATGGTATGTTGCGGACTTGGCATACCCTGACCAACACGGGCCTAAAGTGCACGGTAAGCATGGTGAAAGGAGACGAATTTCGCAGGCGAGGCTTCAGTCCGTTTCGGCTGAGTCTGACCGGTCCGCGTGCGCTTTTCTGTGCAGGATCTGGTGATCGCGCTCGGGATGCTGGGCATCTGCGGGGCCATCCTTTATCAGGCGCGTGTCGACGCGTTGAATCGAGCACGAGAGACTTCGCGAAATCTGGCCTTGCTCGCCGAAAGGGACATCGAGCGCAATTTCGAGCTTTATGACCTGTCGATACAGGCTGTCATCGAGGGCTTGCGCGACCCGGAAGTCCGCGGTTCCTCCGCTCACCTTCAGCGGCTGGCGCTGTTCGACCGGGCGGCCACCGCCAAATATCTCGCAGCGATGCTGGTGATCGATGCTTCTGGCGAGATCATTCTGGACGCGTCCAGCGACACGCCGCGTTCGGGCAACTAGCTGGCAGATCAGGGCGTCGCTCGAGCCCCGCGAATCGCTCCCGCGCGTCGCCGAAGTCGCTCCATCTGCGCTAAGGTGTGTGCTCCGTCCCGTGCCGCGGGCGTCTCTGAAAGGAAATTGAATGAACAGGCAGGAGCTTATCGACGCAGTCGCTGCCAGCACGGGCGAAAGCAAGGCCAGCACAGGCGAAGCCCTTGACGCGATT
>NZ_JACFYJ010000147.1:0-15055 GCF_037126505.1 Paraburkholderia bengalensis | reverse complement strand
GCGCGCGCCGGCGCCGGCTGCGCAACCGGCCGCACGCAAGGCGACGCCGGCCGCGCGCCCCGTTGCTCCGAAAGCGTCGGACGACGACTGGACGACGTTCTAAGTCCCATCGGCTGCGCGCCATCGCGCGCAGCCCGTCTTGCCGATCGCATCTTCCGCGCACTGTGACATCATTCGCGCGTTCTCTCTCCACGCAAGCCGCACGGCACGGGCTGCATACCCATATGCGATCCCTGTATTTCACTTTGGTGCACGCCTGTGCGACGATTTGGGGCTCGACTTCTTGCGGGCAGTATCCGTTTGCTCGCCGTCGAACACGAATCTGAAACAAGAGAGAATCACATGCAGCGCAGAACACTCATCAAGGTCTTTTCAGCCGCGCTCGCTTCGGCGGCACTCGTCACCAGCTTCGGCGCGCAGGCCGACAGTCAAGCCGACAAGGTCATCAAGGTCGGCACGATCAGCGGTCCCGACGCGCAAATCTGGTCGGTAGTGCAAAAGGTTGCGAAACGCGAAGGCCTGAACGTCAAGGTCGTCGAGTTCAACGATTACGTGCAGCCGAACGCTGCGCTCGACGCCGGCGATCTCGATGCGAACAGCTTCCAGCATCAGCCGTATCTCGACAGCCAGATCAAGCAGCGCGGCTACAAGATCGTCAATGTCGGCCTGACGTACATTTCGCCGCTCGGCATTTATTCGAAGAAGCTCAAGTCGGTGAAGGATCTGCCGCAAGGCGCGAAGGTCGCAGTGCCGAATGATCCGTCGAACGAAAACCGCGCGCTCTTGCTGTTGCAGTCGCAAGGCGTAATCAAGCTGAAGGCGGGCGCGGGCACGAACGGCAACAACGCGACGCCGCTCGACGTTGCCGACAATCCGAAGAAGGTGAAACTGGTCGAGCTCGACGCCGCGCAACTGCCGCGTTCGCTCGCCGATGTCGATGCCGCTGCGATCAACACGAACTTTGCGCTGGCAGCGGGCCTGCAGCCGACCAAAGACGCCATCGCGCTCGAAGACATACACAGCCCGTATGCGAACCTGATCGCCGTGCGCATCAAGGACAAGGATCAACCGTGGGTGAAGAAGCTGGTGGCCGCCTATCAATCCGAAGACGTGCGCCAGTTCATCAAGTCGGAGTTCAAGGGTTCCGTCGTGCCGTCGTTCTGAGCGGCGCGGATTCGACCGCTTGAAGTGAGAAGCGCCCCGGGAAACCGTGGCGCTTTTTTGTGCCGGGCAAAGACGCGCGGCGACTAGAGCCTGCGCTGCCACTGCTCGATCACGAGATCGCGCCCGAAGCGCCGCTCGGGCGCGGCTGTGACGAGATCAAAGCCCGCATGTGTGAACAGACGCCGCGCGTCGGCAAGCGAGCGCTCGCTATCGATCGCGAGTGCGCCGTATGCCGCGCGCTTCGCAAAGCGCACACATTCGTCGATCAACTGCGTGCCGATGCCAAGGCGCCGCACGTCGGGCTCGACGTACAGCATGCGCACGCTTGCGAGCGTATCAGATGCCGCAGCCACCAGCGCCGACCCGACGATCAGCCCATCCTGTTCGGCTATCCAGCAGTTCTCCCGCCGCCCGTCGTGAGAGTGCGCAAATTCCGCGACCTGCCGCGCGAGCAGCGCCTCGAACGTGTGATCCCAGCCGTACCCGTTCGCGAACCATTGCGCCTGACGCGCTACCAGCAAGCCGTATTCGCCCGCACGCGGCGCGCGCAGCGTGACGATGCTATGCCGTGGCCGATCGTCGAGCAGCCGCTCGACCAGCTTCATCGCGCCGATCAGTTGATCCTGCATGTGAGGTGCGAGGCGCGCGAGAACCGACGCGACTTCTTCGATGGCGGCGGCGTCGAGCGGCTGGTATGCGGCAAGACCCGCCTCGGTGAGCGACACGAGCGACTGTCGCGCGTCGATTTCCGACGGCCGGCGCGAAATCAGGTCGCGCCGCTCGAAGCTCGCCAGCAGCCGGCTGAGATAGCCGGTATCGATACCGAGATTGCGTGCGAGCGCCGCCGCCGTCTGATGCTCGACGCGGGAAAGCTCATGCATGACACGTACTTCCGTCAGCGAAAACGGACTCTTCTGCAAATGCTCGTGCAGCGCTCCGATGTGCTGCGCGTAAAAGCGGTTGAAATGCCGGACGGCTTGCGCCCGGACGAGAGCGGGATCGTTCACCGTATCCGTTCCCCGTAATCCAATGTCATAGCGTCACCTGCTGGTTCGTTTCTGGCGACTGATCGCGCGCGAATTTCGCAGTTTGCACCAAGTTGTTAATAAAGAGGTATGACCTTTGCGGCTTATCGCACGTAACTTGACAGACGATTCGTCCGGCCCAGTCAGACATACTGGTCTCATATACGGGTATGTCCTAATGCCAGTCGATTGTCAGTGGAAAAACGCTTAATTCGCGCAAAGCCTTTCCAGTCAACGGGTTGCACGATGCAGACCAGCTAGATACCAGCGCGTTGACTGGTATTATGGTGGTTATATAATGGGCTCCGATTTCGTAGGTCCAGTTGTCCAGATCCCTCACGATCACGATCGAGCCATATGGAAACCCGTTGGTCCGCACTGACACCCGACGTCCACAACGTCACGCCGCTGTACCTGCAGCTCGCCCGCAATCTGGCGACGGCGATCCATTGCGGCGTGTGGTCGGCGGGTGAGGCGCTGCCGTCGGAGCGCACCTTGTCCGACGCGATCGGCGTGTCGCGCATCACCGCGCGCAAGGCCATCGCGCTGCTGGTCGAGCAGGGGCTGATCCGGCGCGCGCGCGGCGCCGGCAGCTTCATCACGCCGCGCACCGAAGATCCGCTGTCGCGTCTCACCGGCTTCACGAAGAAGATGGAGCAGCGCGGCTTCCGGCCGGATTCGGTGTGGCTGGAGCGCGAAGTCCGCACGGCGACGCGCGATGAAATCGTGCATCTGGGCCTGTCGCCCGGCGCGTCGGTGTCGAGCCTGCGCCGCCTGCGCCGCGCGGACGGCATCGTGATGGCCGTCGAGCATTCGTCGCTGCCCGTGTCGATCGTGCCCGATCCGCAGGCGATCGGCGGCTCGCTCTACCGCTACCTCGAACAGCGCGGCGCGCCCGTCGTGCGCGCGCTGCAGCACTTTCGCGCCGTCAACGCATCGGGCGAGATCGCGCAACTCATGGACATCGAAGAGGGCTGCGCGCTGCTGCTGATCACGCGCGTCGGCTATAGCGCCGATCAACGCGCGATCGAACTCACGGATACCTACTGCCGGGACGATTACTACGACTTCGTCGCCGAGTTGCGGCTGTGACACTTGCGCGCAAACGCCGCGCGCCAGAAACGGACGGAACCCTCGCGGCTCGACTCAGTCACGCACCGCATAACGCACTACCAGAGAGACTCATGCTGACCGGAAACATACTCACCCCAGAAGGCTGGCTCCACGGCACGATCGAGTTCGAAAACGGCCGCATCACGGCCATCACGGGCACGGCCGCCGATCCGTCGACGAACGACGCGCCTTATATCCTGCCCGGCTTCATCGATCTGCACGTGCACGGCGGCGGCGGCGCCGACGTTATGGAAGCGGGCAACGCGATCGAGGCGATCACGCGCACGCACGCGCGCTTCGGCACGACGAGCCTGCTCGCCACCACGATGACGGCGCCGCGCGAAGAGCTGATGGCTGTCGTCGCCGGTCTCGGCGATGTCGCGAAGAACCGCGTGCCGGGCGGCGCGCGCGTGCTCGGCGTGCACCTCGAAGGCCCTTACATCAATCCCGGCAAGCTCGGCGCGCAGCCTGACGCGGCTGTCTCGGCCGTGCTAGACGAAGTGCTGAAGTACCTGTCGATCGCACCGATTCGCGTCGTCACCATCGCGCCGGAAATCTCGGGCCACATGGACATCATTTCGGCGATCAACGCGCGCGGCGTGCGTGTGCAGCTCGGCCACTCGCTCGGCACCTACGACGACGCCGTTGCGGCGATGAAGCACGGCGCGCGCAGCTTCACGCACCTGTTCAACGCGATGTCGCCGCTGCATCACCGCAATCCCGGCATGGTCGGCGCGGCGCTCGCGCACGCCGAATACGCCGAAATCATTCCCGACCTGCTGCACGTGCATCCGGGCGCGATCCGCGCCGCGATGCGCGCGATCCCGCGCCTCTACGTGGTGACGGACAGCACGTCGGCGACGGGCATGCCCGACGGCGAATACCGCCTCGGCAGCCAGCACGTGACGAAGTGTCTCGGCGGCGTACGTCTCGCCGATGGCACGCTCGCAGGCAGCACGCTGACGATGGATCAGGCGCTGCGCAATCTCGTATCGCTCGGCCTGCCGCTGGCCGATGTGTCAAACCGTATGTCGCGTTACGCCGCCGATTACCTCGGCATCGAAGACCGCGGCCGTCTCGTGCGTGGCGCGTGGGCCGATGTCGTCGTGTTCGATCGTGACATGGCGTTGACGGCGACTTACGTCGAAGGAGAATCGATTGTCGAATATGCTTAACGAGGCGCTGGCGTCCGCCGACGTGGTCGCCGCGCAACTCAACGATACGTCGCGCGTCGAAGCGCTCGCGGCGCGGCTCGCGCAAGAGCCGCGTCACGTTGCGCTGACGGTTGCGCGCGGCAGCTCGGATCACGCGGCGAGTTACTTCGGGTCGCTGACGATGAGCCGTGTCGGCTTGCCCGTCGCGTCGCTGCCGATGTCGGTCGCCACGCTGCAACAGGCGCCGCTGCAGGTGCGCGGGCAGCTTGCGCTCGGCTTCTCGCAATCGGGCAAGAGCCCGGATCTCGTCGGCACGATGCAGGCGCTGCGCGCAGCGGGCGCGCTGACGGTTGCCGCCGTCAACGTGCCGGGCTCGCCGCTCGAACAGGCGTGCGAGTTCTATCTGCCGCTCGTCGCTGGTCCCGAACTGAGCGTCGCCGCGACCAAGAGCTATATCGCGATGCTGTCGGTGTCGGCGCAACTCGTCGCGCACTGGCAGAACGACGGCGAACTGCTCGGCGCGCTGAAGTCGCTGCCGGACGCGCTCAAGCGCGCGGGCACGCTCGACTGGTCGAAGGCCGTCGACGAACTGCGCGACGTCGAACGCATGATCGTGATCGGCCGTGGCCTCGGGCTCGCGATCGCGCAGGAAGCGGCGCTGAAGCTGAAGGAAACCTCGGGCATCCAGGCCGAAGCGTTTTCGAGCGCCGAAGTGCGTCACGGCCCGATGGAACTGATCGACCGCGACTATCCGCTGCTGGTGTTCGCGCCGCGCGGACCGGAGCAGGCGGGCCTGCTGCAACTCGCGCGCGACATGCAGCGCGCGGCGCGCGCGTGCTGCTCGCCGCCGATCCCGCCGATGTCCCCGAAGCCACCTTGCCGCTCGTATCGACGGCGCATGCCGCGCTCGATCCGATCGCCGCAATTCTTTCTTTCTACGTGATGGCAGCCGGCCTCGCCGCCGCGCGCGGGCGCAATCCTGATGCGCCGCGCCATCTGATGAAAGTCACCGAAACTCACTGATCGAGATATTCAGATGCGACGTGTCGAGGAGTCCCGTTTGAAGAGCCATTCCGAAGGCCTTATTGTCCTGCTCGCGCCGATGACGGGTCCCGTCGTCCCGCTCGCGAACGTGCCCGATCCGGTGTTTTCGGGCGGCATGTTCGGCGACGGCATCGGTATCGATCCGCTCGAAGGCAAGCTGCTTGCGCCGTGCGACGGCACGGTGATGCATCTGGCGCGCACCGGCCATGCCGTCACGATCGCGACGCAAGAAGGCGCCGAAATCCTGCTGCATATCGGTATCGACACGGTCGAACTGAACGGCAAGGGCTTCGCGCCGATGATCGAGCAAGGCGCGAAGGTGCGCGCGGGCGAGGTGCTGATCGAGTTCGATCAGGATGTGGTCGCGTGCAATGCGCCGAGTCTCGTGTCGGTGATCGCGATTGCGAATTCCGATGCATTCGAAGTCGTCGAGCGCGCCGCCGATGTCGTGCTGAAAGCGGGCGAATCGCCGCTCATGACGCTGCGCGCACGCGACGGCGCGGCCGTGGCGGCGTCGCGCGAAGTATCGAGCGTGACGGCAGAAGCGCGGGGAACCATCGTGCTCGAGCACGCGGGAGGGCTGCACGCGCGTCCGGCGGCGCGGGCGCGCGAGGCGGCGCGCGGATTCGACGCGCGCGTCGAAGTGCGCTTTGAAGGCAAGAAGGCGGCGATCGAAAGCGTCGTCGGTCTGCTCGGGCTGGGCGCGGGGCAGGGCGCGACGGTGGAAGTGGTCGGCATCGGCGCGCAGGCGTCGGCTGCCGTCGAAGCCGTGGTGCGCGAACTGACGCGCGAAGCGCACGGCGAAGCGGAAGAAAAGCCCGCGCGTCAGATTTCGCCGGCGCCCATTGCCGTTGCGCCCAAAGCGGGCGAAACGCTCGCGCCGAATACGCTCGCGGGCGTGTGCGCCGCGCCCGGCATTGCCGTCGGCAAGCTCGTGCGCTGGGACGATGCCGACATCGATCCGCCCGAGACCACGAACAACACGCCCGCCGCCGAAAGCCGCGCGCTCGACAAGGCGCTCGCCGCCGTCGATGCCGAGCTGAACACGACCGTGCGCGACGCTTCGCAGCGCGGCGCGCACGGCGAAGCGGGCATTTTCGCGGTGCATCGCGTGCTGCTCGAAGACCCGACGCTGATCGACGCCGCGCGCGATCTGATCAGCCTCGGCAAGAGCGCGGGCTTCGCGTGGCGCGAGACGATCCGCGCGCAGATCGGCGTGTTGTCGAACGTCGGCGATGCACTGCTCGCCGAACGTGCCGCCGATTTGTGCGACATCGAGCGCGTGCTGCGCGCGCTCGGCTACTCGAACGCGGCGGCCCGTTCGCTGCCCGACGAGGCCGTCCTGAGCGCCGACGAATTCACGCCGTCGGATCTGTCGTCGCTGGATCGCAAGCGCGTGACCGCGCTCGTGATGGCGCGCGGCGGCGCGACCTCGCACGCGGCGATCATCGCGCGTCAGGCGGGCATTCCCGCCCTCGTCGCTGTCGGCGACGCGCTGCATTCGATCGCCGACGGCACGCAAGTCGTGGTCGATGCGTCGGCGGGCCGGATCGAATATGCGCCGAGCGCACTCGACGTCGAACGCGCGCGCAACGAGCGTCAGCGTCTGGCGGGCGTGCGCGAAGCGAACCGCCGCACGTCGCAGCAAGCCGCCGCGACCAGCGACGGTCGTGCGATCGAAGTCGCCGCGAACATCGCGACGCTCGACGATGCGTCGACCGCGGTCGAAAACGGCGCCGATGCCGTCGGCCTGTTGCGCACCGAATTGCTGTTCATCCATCGCCAGGCGGCGCCGACCGTCGACGAGCACCGCGACAGCTATCAGTCGATCGTCGACGCGCTGCAGGGCCGCACGGCCATCATCCGCACGCTCGATGTCGGCGCGGACAAGGAAGTCGATTACCTGACGCTGCCGCCGGAACCGAACCCGGCGCTCGGGCTGCGCGGCATCCGTCTCGCGCAGGTCCGCCCGGATCTGCTCGAAGACCAGCTGCGCGGCCTGCTCGCGGTTCAACCCGTCGGCAAGGTGCGCATCCTGTTGCCGATGGTGACCGACGTGGGCGAACTCGTGCGTCTGCGCAAGCGGATCGACGAACTCGCCGCCGAAATGGGCCGCACCGAAAAGATCGAAGTCGGCGTGATGATCGAAGTGCCGTCGGCGGCGCTGCTCGCCGATCAGCTGTCGAAGCACGCGGATTTCCTGTCGATCGGCACCAACGATCTGACCCAATACACGCTCGCGATGGACCGCTGCCAGGCCGATCTCGCTGCCCAGGCGGACGGTCTGCACCCGGCCGTGCTGCGCCTCGTCGCGGCTGCCGTGCAAGGCGCCGGGAAGCATGGCAAGTGGGTCGGCGTGTGCGGCGCGCTTGGCGGCGATCCGCTCGCGGTGCCGCTGCTGGTCGGCCTGGGCGTAACGGAGCTTTCCGTCGACCCGGTGTCCGTGCCCGGCATCAAGGCACGCGTGCGCAAACTCGATTATCAGTTGTGCCGTCAGCGCGCCCAGGATGCTCTGGCGCTCGAATCGGCGCAAGCGGTAAGAGCCCTGAGCCGCGAACTCTGGCCGCAAGACTGAGCGCGCTTGCGTCGCAACCGGTCTTAAAACCCAGACTCGTCAGCTCGACTTTTCAACTTGCATCAAAGCAACAACGCAATTACACGAGACAAAGGAGTGGAGGTATCAATGGATGGGAATCCGTTTCTGAAGATTCAGCGCCTTGGTCGCGCACTGATGCTGCCGATCGCCGTTCTGCCCGTCGCCGGCCTGCTGCTGCGCCTCGGTCAGCCCGATGTGTTCAACATCAAGATGATCGCCGACGCGGGCGGCGCGATCTTCGACAACCTGCCGCTTCTGTTCGCGATCGGCGTGGCCGTCGGCTTCGCGAAGGACAATAACGGCGTCGCGGCGCTGGCGGGCGCGATCGGCTATCTGATCGAAGTCGCCGTGATGAAGGACATCAACGACAAGCTCAACATGGGCGTGCTGTCGGGGATCATCGCCGGTATCGTCGCGGGCATGCTGTACAACAAGTACAAGGACATCAAGCTGCCCGACTACCTCGCGTTCTTCGGCGGCAAGCGCTTCGTGCCGATTGTCACGGGGGTCGCGTGTCTCGCGTTGGGCATTGTGTTCGGCTACGCGTGGGCGCCCGTCCAGAGCGCCATCGACTCGGCCGGCCATTGGCTGACGACGGCAGGCGCAGTCGGCGCGTTCGTGTTCGGCTTGCTGAACCGTCTGCTGCTGGTGACGGGTCTGCACCACATCCTGAATTCGCTCGCATGGTTCGTGTTCGGCTCGTTCACGCCGCCGGGCGGCGGCGCCGCCGTGACGGGCGACCTGCATCGCTTCTTCGCGGGCGACCCGACGGCGGGCACGTTCATGACGGGCTTCTTCCCGATCATGATGTTCGGTCTGCCGGCTGCGTGTCTGGCGATGTTCCATGAGGCACCGAAGGAGCGCCGCGCGCTGGTCGGCGGCCTGCTGTTCTCGATGGCGCTGACGTCGTTCCTGACGGGCGTGACCGAGCCGATCGAATTCAGCTTCATGTTCCTCGCCCCCGTGCTGTATGCGATCCATGCGGTGCTGACGGGCCTGTCGCTTGCGATCTGCTCGGCGCTCGGCATCAAGCTCGGCTTCACGTTTTCGGCGGGCGCGATCGACTACGTGCTGAACTACGGCCTGTCGACCAAGGGCTGGGAAGCGATCGTCATCGGCCTCGCGTACGCCGTCGTGTACTACGGCCTGTTCCGCTTCTTCATCCGCAAGTTCAACATGGCGACGCCGGGCCGCGAGCAGGAAACGCCTGAAGCGGCCAACGAGTCGTTCTCGTCGGATGGTTTCGTCGCGCCTGTCGCGGGTGCGGCCGCAACGTCGGACACGCGCGCGCAGCGCTACATCGCGGCGCTGGGCGGTGCGGCGAATCTGTCGGTGGTCGATGCGTGCACGACGCGTCTGCGTCTGTCGGTGGTGGATTCCGAGAAGGTGTCGGAGAACGAACTGAAGTCTATCGGCGCGCGCGGCGTGCTCAAGCGCGGCACGGGCAACGTGCAGGTGATCATCGGACCGGAAGCGGACATCATCGCCGATGAAATCCGCACGACGATCGCGAGCGGCAGTGCGGTGGCTGCGTCGCCTGTTTCCGCCAAGGCTTCGGCTACGGCTTCCGCGAAACCTGCCGCCGATATGCCTGTCGCGGCGACGGGCAACGGCCCGCTCGATCCGGACCCGCTGCGCTGGCTCGCCGTGTTCGGCGGCGCGACCAACGTCGTGTCGCTGGAAGCCGTCGCGGCGACGCGTCTGCGCATCGTCGTGCGCGATGCGTCGGCGGTGGATCGCCAGCGGCTCGATACGCTGAGCGTCGCGTGGGTGGCGACGGATACGTTCCACATCGTCGTCGGCGAATCGGCGGCGCGCTACGCGCAGCAACTGTCGACGCGTCTGACGGCCACGGCCTGACGCCAGTTGGCCAATGGAACCGGCGCCCCTCGGGGCGCCGGTTTGCGTTTACGACCGTCTGCGAAACGCTTCAACGCCTGTCGGAATCGCCGTCCGCATCGACGACGTTGTTCGCTTCGAGCCACATCACGTTGATGATGCCGAATGCGAGCGCAAGTCCGATACCGAGAATCCAGCTGAAGTACCACATGATTGGCTCCTCTCGCGTGTGCGTCAGTACATCGAGTGATGGTTCTGTTCGATCGCGTCGGCGGTGATCTTGCCGCGCATCACGCGATACACCCAGCTCGTGTAGATCAGCACGATAGGCATGAACACGATCACCGCGATCAGCATGATCTGCAGCGTCATCTGGCTCGACGTCGAATCCCAGACGGTGAGGCTGCTGCGGCCATCGAGCGACGACGGCATGATGAACGGAAACATCGAAAAGCCCGAGGTCAGGATCACGCCGATCACCATCAGCGACGTCGACATAAACGCTGTCCACTCGAAGCGCGATCTCGCCAGCAGCAGCGCCAGCACGCCGCCGGCAATGCCCGCGACAGGCGCCGCAATCATCCACGGATACATCGCGTAGTTGGTGAGCCACAAACCGGGCGCGCCAATCACGTTTTTCAGCAGCGGATTCGCGACGGTGTCGAGCGGCGCGGGCTCGGTGATCTGATAGCCGCTGATCAGCGTCGCGACCAGCGCGCCCGCGATCAGAAACAGCGCCACGGCAGCCAGCGCGGCGATGCGCAGCGCAAACGACGCGCGTTGCGCGACGACGCCGTCCGCTTTCATCTTCACGAACGCCGCGCCGTGCGCCACCAGCATCGACACGCTCACGAGCCCGCACAGCAGCGCGAACGGATTGAGCAGTGCCCAGAAGCTGCCGTGATAGGTGACGCGCATTTCCTGATCGAAGTCGAACGGCACGCCTTGCAGCAGGTTGCCGAACGCGACGCCGAACACGAGCGCGGGCACGAAGCCGCCGACGAACAGCGCCCAGTCCCACGCGCTGCGCCAGCGCGGATCATCGCGCTTGCCGCGATAGTCGAAGCCGACGGGCCGGAAGAACAGCGCGAACAGGACGAGCAGCATTGCGAAATAAAAGCCCGAAAACGAGGCGGCATACACGAGCGGCCACGCGGCGAACATCGCGCCGCCCGCCGTGATCAGCCACACCTGGTTACCTTCCCACGTCGCGCCGACCGTATTCACGACGATGCGCCGCTCCGCATCCGTCTTGCCAATGAATGGAAGCAGGATGGCTGCGCCCATGTCGAAGCCGTCGGTGAGCGCGAAGCCGATCAGCAGCACGCCGATGAGCACCCACCAGATCAGTTTGAGGGTTGCGTAATCCATAGCGTCGTTTCCTGTTCTGCAAGCAATCCGTTGCCGATGCCGCTCATGCCGCCGTGTTTGCGCCGACGGGCGTTTTCGCGCGTTGCTCGTGGTAGTAGCGGCCCGTATGCAGCGACGACGGACCGAGCCTCGCATACTTGAACATCAGCGTGATCTCGATGATGAAGAGAGCGGTGTAGAACACGATAAAGCCGGCGAGACTCAGATACAGATCGCCCGCCGTCAGGCTCGACGCCGACAGCGACGTCGGCAGGATGCCCGCGATGGTCCACGGCTGGCGGCCCACCTCCGCGACGATCCAGCCGAATTCCGCCGCGAGCCACGGCAGCGGAATCGCCCATACGGCCCAGCGCAGGAACCAGCGCCGGCTGTCGCGCAGCAGCGAGCGCTGCGCGCAGAAGACGAACGCGAGGACGAAAGTCGCGAGGAAGAGCAGGCCGAGGCCCACCATCAGGCGGAACGACCAGAACACGGGCAGCACGGGCGGCACCGTTTTCTTCGCAGCCTGCTTGATCTGTTCGGCGGAGGCGTCGGTGACGTTTTGCGTGAACTGCCTGAGCAGCAGGCCGTAGCCGAGGTCCTTCTTGTGCGCATCGAAGGCGGCGCGCGTCTCGTCGCTCGTATCGCCTTGGCGGATCTTTTGCAGCGCGCCGTACGCGAGCATGCCGTTGCGGATGTGCGCTTCGTTGCGCGCAACCAGGTCCCGGATGCCGACGACGGGCTCGTCGAGCGAGCGCGTCGCGATGATGCCGAGCGCGTACGGCACGCGCAGCGCGTAGTCGGTGCGCTGCGCTTCCTGATTCGGAATGCCGAACACCGTGAACGGCGCGGGCGGCGGCGCCGTTTCCCATTCGGACTCGATCGCGGCGAGCTTCATCTGCTGGACTTCGCCCGTCGTATAACCGGATTCGTCGCCGAGCACGATCACGCAGAGCGTGGACGCCAGCCCGAAGCCGGCCGCGACGGCGAACGACCGCAGCGCGAACTCGATGTCGCGGCGCTCGAGCAGATACCACGACGACAGACCGAGGACGAACATCGACGCCGTCACATAGCCCGCCGACACCGTGTGCACGAACTTCACTTGTGCGACGGGATTGAAGATCACGGAGAACAGGCTCGACAGTTCCATGCGCATCGTCTCGTAGTTGAATTCCGCGCCGACGGGATTGTTCATCCAGCCGTTGGCGATGAGAATCCACAGCGCGGAGAGATTCGAGCCGAGCGCGACGAGGAACGTGACCATCAGATGCTTGACGCGCGACAGCCGGTTCCAGCCAAAGAAGAACAGACCGACGAACGTCGATTCGAGAAAGAACGCCATCAGCCCTTCCACGGCCAGCGGCACGCCGAAGATATCGCCGACGTAGTGCGAGTAGTACGACCAGTTGGTGCCGAACTGGAACTCGAGCGTGAGGCCGGTGGTGACGCCCATCGCGAAATTGATGCCGAACAGCTTGCCCCAGAACTGGGTCATGTCCTTGTAGACAGGCTTGCCCGTCATCACGTAGACACTTTCCATGATGACGAGCAGCCAGGACAAGCCGAGCGTCAGCGGCACGAACAGAAAGTGGTAGAGCGCCGTGACGGCGAATTGCAGACGGGACAGATCGACGACGTCGCTAGCGGGCATGGTGAGCACCTTGAGACGGAGGCGGCGGTGAGACGGACACGGGGAACAGCGCCTGAGCGACCTGCGCGGGCGGCAGCGACATGTTCTGCGCCTGCGGGTCGTTGAAGAATGCGAGTTTGAGGGCGGCGAGAAGCGCGAATTTGATGGCGAGCACGATCGCGATGTCGCGCGCGAAGGTCGGGCCGCGAGCCCACGCGACGACACGGCGCGTCAACATGCGGCGTGATGCATTCCGGCGATTGAGCGTGATGGCCATGTTGAATCGGTAATGACATCGCGCCGGCTTTCCCGGCAGAACCCAGTGCGCGGCATGCGTTGCACTGGCGCGTGCAAAACCATTGTAGGGATGGGCTGTCGAACGGGGCCGCGTCATCGTGTCGCGAGGCCCTTTCGGCTCTAACACTAATAAGTCACGCTCTGTGCGAGGTCAAGGTGACGGAAAATGACGCCGGCGAGCATCGACGCAATCGTTGACGACACGCAATAAAAAACCCTGCCTTCTTGCGAAGGGCAGGGTCTGGTTCAGACTGGGCTTCGTGCGATTGGCTGCGCGCGCCCGCTGCTTCTCTGACGTTACGCGTACTCGGCCAGTGCCGTGCGCATCTTTTTCATCGCGCTTGCTTCGATCTGGCGAATCCGTTCCGCCGACACGCCAAACTCGTCGGCCAGTTCGTGCAGCGTCGAGCCGCCCGATCCGTCGTCTTCCACCTGCAGCCAGCGTGCTTCGATGATACGGCGGCTACGCGGATCGAGCGATTCCAGCGCGCTCGCGATACCGTCGCTCTGCAGGCGGTCGCGCTGACGGGCGGCCAGCACGGCCGTCGGCTCGCTGTGCGAATCGGCCAGATACGCGATCGGCGCGAAGGCTTCTTCGCCGTCCTCGACCTGTCCCTCGAGCGCGATGTCGCCGCCCGACAGACGCGTTTCCATTTCGGCCACTTCCTCACGCTTCACGTTCAGCTCTTTCGCGAGGCCGTCGATCTCGTCCGGCGTGAACGACTGCAGCCCTTGTTTGTGACTGCGCAAGTTGAAGAACAGCTTGCGTTGGGCCTTGGTCGTCGCCACTTTCACCATGCGCCAGTTGCGCAGGATGTACTCGTGGATTTCGGCCTTGATCCAGTGCATGGCGTACGACACGAGACGTACGTTCTGCGTGGGGTCGAAGCGCTTGACGGCCTTCATCAGGCCGATGTTGCCTTCCTGGATCAGATCGGCGTGCGGCAGGCCATACCCGAGATAGTTGCGCGCGATCGACACGACCAGCCGCAGGTGCGACAGGACGAGCTTGCGCGCGGAATCGAGATTGTTCTGCTCGCGATACTCAGTGGCGAACTGGCGCTCTTCTGCCGGCGTCAGCATCGGAATCCGGTTTACGGCCTGGATGTAGGCGTCGATGTTGCCCAGCTGGCCGGGCAGAAGAGAAGCGTGCGAGAGCGCCAGTGCACCTGCCGGAGCGGCCTTAGCCGACGACGGGCTCAGAGTACTCGGAAGGGTCAATGTGTTGCTCACGTAGCAAACTCCTTTATTCAGACAAAAGTCCGGCAAAGCCAGACCACGATGGATGTTAGCACTCTCGTTTACCGAGTGCTAATACTTAGAAGCCGTAGGGGCATCGAAGTTCCCGCTGTGCTATTGAAATTGCACTTTTAATAGCATTGTACTTCTTCTGCGGGTTCGCTACCGAACGCGTAGGATTCTTCAGCCGCATCAGAAAACTGCAATCGTCTGTAATATTTTTTCGAAAATGGAAGCAATGATTTGCGGCTTTTTGATGCGGATTAAAGGGTCTGACAATTGCTTCTATCTCTAAAATGTCGCTGCGCGAAGTTTGTCGCTCAACCCCGCATCAAGTGGACGCACGATGACAATAAGGTACAAGGCTGGCCTGAATCTGGCACTCAAATGTGCAGTGATTGCAGCATTATTCAGTCTGGCTGACACGGCATCGGCGGATCAGTTCGGTGTTCAGATTGCCGGTGGCATCGCCGATCACCACGTCCGCAAGCTCGATCTCGGCTTTGTCTGGGACCCCGATCTGACCTGGTGGGAAATCGGCGACTGGCATTTCGCCCTGATCGGCGAAGCGCACGCCGCGTGGTGGCACACGAACGAAGGC
>NZ_JACFYJ010000146.1:0-15298 GCF_037126505.1 Paraburkholderia bengalensis | reverse complement strand
GGCAAGCCGCGCGGCCATGCTTTCGAGCGCGGCCCACATCTGCACCATCTCGACGATCTCGCGCTTGCTCTTGCGCACGATGTAGATGCCGCGGCGCGGCACCATGCGCAGAAAACCTTCCTGCTCCAGCAGCGTCATCGCCTCGCGCACGGGCGTGCGGCTCACGCCCAGCGATTCGCTCAACCGCGCTCGTCGAGTCGAATCTCTTCGCGCGACGCGTAAATGTCGGCGTCCGCGATGGCCTGACGCAACAACGCGTAGGCCTGATCGCGAAGACTGGCGCTGTTGCCGATGGGCTGCAGCGCCAGTGGCAGGTTCAGCGCGGGTGTGGCCACGTTTAGTGGGACGAGCCGACCGCGTTCATCGCGGCTTCGACGCGCGCGCGGTACGGCGTGGCTTCACGCACCGCGGCGGCTTCCAGCCCGACATAACGGCCATGCTTGGAGGCCAGTTCGGCGACATGCTGCGGAATCCAGCGCGTCAGCAGCACGGTTGCGGCCGAACCCAGGCCCACGACAGCAACGGCGAAGAAGGCAAGCGACACGAAATCCATTTGAAGCTCCCGGCATTGAGTGATTGGATGACTCAATGATATGTTGCGTCGCGGCAAAAATCAAGTATCTTGTATTTAATATATCAGACACTGTTGTTCAAAAGCCGCAACAGTCCGAAAGGTAGCACGCTGCGCGTGCGTCGACGGCGGGCGGGGCGCGCAGCGCATGCTGTGCTCTTTTTTCGCGGATCAAACTGTGCTCCGGACCGCCACATCCAGGAAAAAACGGCGACGGAGGCGCATTTCAAAAACCGCCTGCCGCGCCTTTCCTTGTGCAGACGCAGCAACGCGCACACATCGACCCATTCCGCTCGCGACTGAGTGAACGCTCGTGCTGTGTCACACGGTCCCCTGCGGCCCTGTGTCGCTTGAAATCGCGTTATCCCGCTCTGCACAACGCTCACAGCCAGTTCAATATGCATTTAATTCTCATATTGCCAAGCGCAGTGCGGGCACCTATCGTCTCGCCATTGCCGAATTCGACTCGGCGGCGGCGCATCGTCAAATATGTTGCAGCCCAGCATATGCGTTGAAAATGCGCTGCCTAAAGTTTCGGCAATTGCAACCGATAACAGACGTTTAGCCCGATCGGAGACCGACCATGAGCAGCATTATTGAGCCGGGCGGCAACGCCAGCCCGCCATTCTTTTCCAAACAGGCAACGATCGCCCAACCTGGCTTCTCCCGCTGGATGGTGCCGCCTGCCGCCCTCGCCGTGCACCTGTGCATCGGTCAGGCCTACGCGTTCTCCGTCTTCAACGGGCCGCTCACCAAAGTCATTGGCATCACGCAGTCCGCGCCGGACGACTGGTCGTTGACCACGCTCGGCTGGATTTTCTCGCTCGCCATTGTCTGCCTGGGCTTGTCGGCGGCGTTCGCGGGCAAGTGGCTCGAAAAAGTCGGCCCGCGCCGCACGATGTTTACGGCCGCATGCTGCTTCGGCGGCGGCTTCATCATTTCGGCGCTGGGCGTGTGGATGCACCAGATCGCGCTGCTGTATCTCGGCTATGGCGTGATCGGCGGGATTGGCCTGGGTCTCGGCTATGTATCGCCCGTGTCGACGCTGATCCGCTGGTTCCCGGACCGTCGCGGCATGGCGACGGGCATGGCGATCATGGGCTTCGGCGGCGGCGCGATGATCGCCGCGCCGTTGTCCGTCGCGCTGATGAACCACTTCAAGAGCGCGACGAGCATCGGTGTGGCCGAAACGTTCATCGTGCTGGGCATCGCGTACTTCATTTCGATGTCGATCGGCGCGCTCGCGATCCGCGTGCCGCCCGCCGACTGGAAGCCGGCCGGCTGGACGCCGCCCGCGACCACGACGCAGAAGATGATCACGCGCAACCACGTGCATATCGACGAAGCGCTGAAGACGCCGCAGTTCTATCTGATCTGGCTGGTGCTGTTCCTGAACGTGACGGCGGGCATCGGCATTCTCGGCCAGGCTTCCGTGATGATCCAGGAGAGCTTCAAGGACACGGTGACGGCCGCGGCCGCCGCCGGCTTCGTGGGCCTGCTGTCGCTCTTCAACATGGGCGGCCGCTTCGTGTGGGCGTCGGCGTCGGACTACGTGGGCCGCAAGAACACATACTTCATCTTCTTCGCGCTGGGCGCCGTGCTGTACTGGCTGGTGCCGAGCTTCGCGGCGTCGGGCAACATCGCGCTCTTCGTGCTGTGCTACTGCGTGATCCTGTCGATGTACGGCGGCGGCTTCTCGACGGTGCCCGCGTATCTCGCGGACATGTTCGGCACGGCATTCGTCGGCGGCATTCACGGGCGTCTGTTGACGGCGTGGGCGGCGGCGGGCGTCGCGGGCCCCGTGCTCGTGAACTACATCCGTGCCTATCAGGTCGCGAACGGCGTGGCGAAGGCGGACGCCTACACGATGACCGTGCACATCATGACCGTGCTGCTCGTGATCGGCTTCGTGTGCAACCTGCTCGTCAAGCGCGTGAACGACAAGCATCACATGACGGACGCGCAGCTCGCATCCGGCAAATAAGGTCAGACAAAGGAGAACCGCAATGTCGACGCAAACCGATCATCCGACCAACAAGGGTCTGCTGTCCGTCTTCTGGCTGTACGTGCTGATTCCGCTGACGTGGGGCGTCGTGAACACGCTGCTGCAGGCGATGAAGCTGTTCAGCTGACCGGATTCAAACGCAGCATGAAAAAAGCCGTGCATCGCGCCCGGCTTTTTTTCGTCCGTGCCTCGCGTCTGCGCCACTACGCCTCGGCTGCGCGCAGCTGCAACGGAAACGTGATCTCGAACGTCGTGCCCACGCCCTGCTGCGAATCGAAGCGCAACTCGCCGTCCAGCATCCGGCACAGGTCCTTGACGATCGCGAGGCCCAGCCCGGCGCCCGGCACGTCGTCGTCGCTGGCGCGCTCGAACTCCTTGAACACGCGCTCGCGATCCGACGGGCCAATGCCCACGCCCGTGTCCGACACGCGCAGACACCACGCGTCGTTGCCACTCGCGCAGAATTCGAGCGTGACGGCACCCGCCTTCGTGTACTTCGCCGCATTCGTCAGCAGATTGATCGCGATCTGTTTGAGCTTCAAACGGTTCGTCCGCACCGACGCCAGTTGTTCGTCGAACGATGCCTTCAGCTCGAGCCCTTTCTCGCGGATGGCAGGCCCGCACGACGCGACCAGCTCATCGAACAGCACCCGCAGATCGACGCTTTCGACGCTGACCTGGTTCGCGTCGCCGAGCACGACGGCATACTCGACCAGTTGATCCACCAGCACTTTCATATCGGCGGCCTGCCGGTTCGCGAGCGCGAGCGCGGCGTCGATTTTCGCGGGTGCGCGCGCGATCAGTTGCAGCGCCATCGAGAACACGTTGAGAAAATTTCGCAGGTCATGCACGACGCTGCGCGTGATCTGCATGCGCGATTCGTACAGCTCGCCGACCAGCTTTTGCTTCAGCACCAGTTCGTGATTCGCGCGTTCGAGCCGCCCGGTGTAATCGTCGATCTTGCGGTCGCGTTCAGTGACCACTTCACGTATCGACGTCAACGTGACGAAGCTGACGGCCTCGTCGATGAAATAGCGCGCGCGTTCTTCGTGACGGCGCGTGAAGGCGGGATGCGCTTCCGCGTATTGCACGACGGCGCCCATCAGCACCTGGCGGAAAAGATCGAGTTCGCGTACCAGTTCGTCGATGCGGTAGCCCTGCTTCCAGCGCGTCTTGCCGTGCAGCCTCGCCTTGCGCTCGATTTCGGGTTCGACCTCTTCCAGATCCTGCTGGGCGAGCGCGCTGCAGATCGATCCGAGTATGTCCGGGACATGATCGGACAATTGCTCGTTCGTCAGCTTGTCGGACTCGGTCAACTCGACATCGCTGAATACGGCCCGCATCCAGCGTTCGGTGAGTTCGACCTCGTTCTTGCGGATGTGCTCGGCGAATGCGCCGAGCGGTCGTGATTGCGTCGTGGCCATGAGTGTCGCTCGCGCCTCGTAGAAAGCGTAGGCTGCCCGCCAACGACGTTCATCGTACTACGACTTCAGTCGATAGCCCGTCTTGAAGATCCACGCGATCACCGCGAGGAAGATGCAAAGAAACAGCGCCGTCATGCCGAGGCTGATGCCGACGCTCACATCCGCGAGCCCGTAAAAGCTCCAGCGAAAGCCGCTGATCAGATAGACGATGGGATTGAGCAGCGTCACCACGCGCCACGCGGGCGGCAGCATCGCGACCGAGTAGAAGCTGCCGCCGAGAAACGTCAGCGGCGTGATGATGAGCAGCGGCACGAGTTGCAGTTTCTCGAAGTTGTCGGCCCAGACGCCGATGATGAAGCCGAGCAGACTGAACGTCACGGCCGTCAGCACGAGGAACAGCACCATCCAGAACGGATGCTGCACCTGCAGCGGCACGAAGAACCCGGCCGTCGCGAGAATGATGAGGCCAAGCAGAATCGATTTGGTCGCGGCCGCGCCGACGTAGCTGACGACGATCTCCAGATACGACACGGGCGCCGACAGCAGTTCGTAAATGGTGCCCGTGAAGCGCGGAAAGTAGATGCCGAACGACGCATTCGAAATGCTCTGCGACAACAGCGACAGCATGATGAGTCCCGGCACGATGAACGAGCCGTAACTGATGCCTTCCACTTCACGGATACGCGAGCCGATCGCCGCGCCGAACACGATGAAATACAGCGACGTTGAGATGACGGGCGCGATGATGCTCTGCATCAGCGTGCGCCCCGTGCGCGCCATTTCGAAGCGGTAGATCGCACGGATTGCATGGATGTTCATCGCACGCTCTCCTCTTGTTTTCGGTGCACGAGACTCACGAAAATATCTTCCAATGAGCTTTGCGTGGTATGGAGATCCTTGAAGCGGATGCCCGCTGCGCTCAGATCGTTGAGCAGCGCGACGATGCTGTTGCTCTTCTCGCGCTCGGCGTCGTACGTGTAGATCAGCTCGGCTTTGTCGTTCGCGAGTTCGAGACCGTAGTGAGCCAGCGCGGCGGGCACGCCCGCAAGCGGCGCTTCGAGCTGGAGCGTCAACTGCTTCTTGCCGAGCTTGCGCATCAGTTCCGCTTTCTCCTCGACGAGCATGATCTGGCCGCTGTTGATCACGCCGATGCGGTCGGCCATCTCTTCGGCTTCGTCGATGTAGTGCGTGGTCAGGATGATCGTCACGCCGTCCGCCTTCAGCGAGCGTACGAGCTTCCACATGTCGCGGCGCAATTCGACGTCGACGCCCGCCGTCGGCTCGTCGAGGAACAGCACGCGCGGTTCGTGCGACAGCGCCTTCGCGATCAGCACACGCCGCTTCATGCCGCCCGACAACTGAATGATGCGGCTATTGCGCTTGTCCCATAGCGAGAGATCGCGCAACACCTTCTCGATGTAGGCAGGGTTCTTCGGCTTGCCGAACAGGCCGCGGCTGAACGAGACGGTTGCCCAGACGGTTTCGAATGCGTCCGTGGTCAACTCCTGCGGCACGAGGCCGATCAGCGAACGCGCGGCGCGATAGTCATTGCCGATATCGTGACCGTCGACGGCGACAGTGCCTTCGCTCGCATTGACGATGCCGCAGATGATGCTGATCAGCGTGGTCTTGCCCGCGCCGTTCGGCCCGAGCAATGCGAAGATTTCGCCTTGGCGAATGGAGAGGTCGATACGCTTGAGGGCCTGGAAACCCGATGCGTATGTCTTCGACAGATTCGAAACCGAGATGATGGGGCGCATAGCCGCGAAGATAGCAGATACCGCGACGCGCCGCCGCTACTCTGCCCGATTTGACGTTCGAGCACCCGCGCGGCCGCAATGATCAGACGCCGCTATCCGCTTCTTCGCCGCTTTCGATCACCATGCCCGCCTCGACGCGCACGGGCACGCGCGTCAGCGCCGCGCCAAGGCACGGTCCGTCGATGCACACGCCGTCCTCGAAGCGGAACATCGCACTGTGATGCGCACACATCAGATGCCCGGCGTCATAGGTCCAGAAGGTGTCCGGCTCGTAGTTCAATGGAATCGAAAAGTGCGGGCACAGATTGCGATACGCCCATGCGTCATCGCCGCGGCGCAGCACCACGATGGCCGCATCGGCCGCATCAGCTGAACCGCCGCTGCGCGCGATCTGCCGCGCGCCGCCATCGGGGATCTCATCGAGCGCGCACAGTACGGTTGCCGCGATCATCGCGCCGCCCCTTGCGAGCGCGCGAGCACGAAGTCGCGTTGCACGTCGAAGAACGGATTCGGCAAGTCCCACGCTTTCGCATCGGCGGCGCTGCCGTTGCGCACATAGTCGACCACCAGAGATGGCTTCACGCCGAACACGGCATCCGATTCCACGTAAGGATCGTCGGCGCTGAAAAGCGCTGTCGTCAGCGTGTCGTAACCGGGCGCCTGAATCAGGAAATGCACGTGCGCGGGCCGCATCGGATGACGCCCGAGCGCGAGCAGCATCTGGCCGACAGGACCATCCGTCGGAATGGGATACGGCGTGGGCTTGATCGAACGGAACGCATATTCGCCGTCCGGACCCGTGCGGAACTTCCCGCGCAGGTTGCTCTCCGGCTGGTCCGGGTCTTGCCCTTCGTACATGCCGTTGTTCGCCGTCTCCCACACTTCGATCAGCGCGTTCGGCACGGGTTGGCCCGCTTCGTCGACGAGCCGCCCGCGAAACAGCGCAGGCTCTCCTTCCGTGCGCGCGATATTCGCGCCGAACGCTTCCTCGTGTGCGCCTTCGCGGTAGAACGGACCGAGCAGGCTGTTCTCCGTCGCCGCCGTTTCCGTCACGTCGTCGCGGCGATGAATCGCATCGAGCATGATCGACAGGCCCAGCGTGTCCGACAGCAGAATGAACTCCTGACGAATGCCGTCGCACTTCTTGCCCGTCTGCGTCAAGAACTCGATGCCGCGCCGCCATTCGTCGCCCGTCAGTTGCACTTCTTCGGCAAACGCATGCACGTGCTTCACGAGTGCCGTCATGATCTCTTTGAGGCGCGTATCCGTGCAGCCGGACAGCGTGGCGAGCACGGTGGCGGTGATCGGGTGGACCGCGTCGGCTGCGGGGTGGTGGGTTGTCTCTCTCATGTCGTCCTCTCACGCGATACGCTGGCCATTCGATGAAGACCCAACGCAACGCTCGATGCTAGTTGGGCCTGCGTCCTTCGTACGCATGTTGCAGCAGGGCGCGAAGCGGCTCGCGCTCAACGGCGCGTGGATTCCAGTAGGGGCTTTTCGACGCGAGATTCAGCGCGACGTCGATATCCGTTTCTGTCATGCCGATGTCTTTCAGCGCGGTCGGTGCGCCGTTGTCGCGCGCGAGATCGAACACCGCTTGCGCCGCATCGTGCGCATGCAGCGCGCGCGCAATGCGCTGCATGGCCTGAGGCGCCGCGACACGGTTGTATGCGAGCACGTGCGGCAAGACGATCGTGTGCGTCTCGGCGTGCGGCAGATTGAAGGTGCCGCCCAGCGTATGACACAGCTTGTGATGCAGCGACATGCCTACGCTGCCCAGCACCGCACCGCACAACCACGCGCCGTACAGACACGCGGAGCGTGCATCGAGATCGTCGGCCTTCGCGATTACGCGCGGCAAGCCTTCGCCCAGCGCGCGGATGCCTTCTTCCGCCATCAGGCTCATGATGGGATTCGCGTCCTGCGCGTAAAGCCCTTCGGCGGCATGCGCAATGGCGTTGATGCCGCTCGTCAGCGAAAGCGCGGGCGGCAGCGACACCGTCAGCGCGGGATCATAGATCACGGTCTTCGGCAACACGCGCAAGTCGCGGCCCGTCTTCTTCACGCCGGCATCCGTGAGACCGTAGATCGGCGTCATTTCCGAGCCTGCATACGTGGTCGGAATCGCGATGATGGGCAGCGACGTTTCGAGCGCGATCGCCTTGCCGAGTCCCGTCGTCGAACCGCCGCCGATCGCAATCGCGCAATCGGCACCGACACGCGCCGCATAGTCGCGCGCGGCGCGCGCCGTTTCGACGGGCACGTGCATCACAGCTTGCGCATACACGCCCGCGCCGCGCGAACCGAGCCGCTCCGCGAGCTGTTCGGCTTGCGCGCGCTGCTGCGGCGTGGACAGCACGACCGCGCGCTCGCGCGCGAGCAGCGCGATTTCGCGCTCCAGTTGATCGAGGCTGCCCACGCCGAACACGACGCGCGAGGGCAAGCCCTGATAGACGAATGGTTCCATGACGTGAGCCATCGAGTTGGGTTTCGACATGCGGTTCGACGCGCGATGTCAACGCGGAAAATAAGGGGGAATCTGGGCATCCACATTAACCCAGATCGACTTCGCCTGTGTATATTCGCGCATCGCCTCGAAGCCCATTTCGCGTCCGTAGCCGCTCGCGCCGACGCCGCCGAAGGGCGACCCGGGACTCACGCGCTTGTAGCAGTTCACCCACACCATGCCGCTGCGAATCTCGCGCGCGACCAGGTGCGCGCGTTGCAGATCGCGCGTCCACAGTCCCGCGCCGAGTCCGTATTCGGTGCCGTTCGCAATCGCGAGCGCTTCGTCGTCGGTCTTGAACGTCGCGACCGTCATGAACGGGCCGAACACCTCTTCCTGCGCGACACGGTCCGTCGGCTTCGCTTCGACGATGGTCGGCTCGACATAGCAGCCGTTCGCGAGCGCTGCGCTCTCGGGCGACTTGCCGCCCGCCAGCACGCGTCCGCCCTGCTCGCGCGCCACCTCGACATACGACAGCACGCGGTCGCGATGCTGACGCGACGTGAGCGGACCCATTTCCGTCGCGGGATCGAGCGGGTCGCCGATGCGGATCGTGCGCGACAGCGCGACAAACTTTTCGAGCACTTCGTCCGCGATCGATTCATGCACGATCATCCGCGAGCCCGCGATGCACGCCTGCCCCTGGTTGTGAAAGATCGCGAACGCGGAGCCTTGCACGACGGCATCGATATTGGCGTCGGCGAACACGATGTTGGCGCCCTTGCCGCCCAGTTCGAGCTGCACCTTTTTCAGGTTGCCGCTCGATGCCTGCACGATCTTGCGGCCCACTGCCGTCGAGCCGGTGAACGCGATCTTCGCGATGCCGGGATGCTCGGCGATGTACTGGCCCGCCACGTGCCCGAGCCCCGGCAGAATGTTCACGACACCGGCGGGAAAGCCGACTTCCGCCATCAGTTCGGCAATCGCGAGGCTCGACAGCGGCGTCAGCTCGGCGGGCTTCATCACGATGCAATTACCGGCCGCGAGCGCGGGCGCCATCTTCCAGCTCGTGAACATCAGCGGAAAATTCCACGGCACGACTTGCCCGACGACGCCGACGGGCTCGCGCGTCAGATAATTCAGAAAGCCCCGCTCGACGGGAATCACGGACCCTTCGAACTTGTCCGCCATGCCGCCGAAATAGCGGAATGTGGCAGCCGTGCGCGGCACGTCGAGATTGCGCGTGTCGCGGATCGGGTGGCCCGTGTCCATCGATTCGAGACGCGCGAGCCGGTCCGCATTCGCTTCGATTGCATCGGCGAGCTTGAGCAGCAGAAGGCCGCGCTCGGCCGCCGCCATCCGGCTCCACTTCGGAAACGCCGCTTGCGCGGCGGCCACCGCGCGATCGACGTCGGCATGACCGGCCATCGACACTTCAGCGATGGTCGAATTGTCGTGAGGATTGAGCGTCGCGAGCGTTTCGCCCGAGAGCGACGGCACGAAGCGGCCATCGATGAAGAGTTGCGTTTGCATGTGAGTCCTGCCCGGTAAAACGTGAAGACGTGAGCGTCCCCGCGGCGCCAGCCGTCTGGCGCCGTGCTTCGCACAGCGGGGCACTCGGCGGGTGATTAGAACTGGATCGGATAAGGCGGCAGCTCGCCGCTCTCATACCGCTTCGGCAGATCGGGCGTGGCGTTCTCCCACACCAGCAGCATCGAGCGCTTCTGCGAATAGCCTTTGTGACGGATGTCGGCGGGCATCGCGGCGATGTCGCCCGCGTTCATCGTGATGCGCGCGCGCGGCTCGCCCGTGTCCTTGTCGGCGACATCCCAGATGATCTGATCCGACAGTTGCAGGAACCACTCGACGCGGTCGTTGCCATGAAACACAGGCAGCACGAATTCTTCCGTGGTCGGGCAAAAGAGGCTCTGCTTGCACACCGACGTCACGGACGGATTCCACGTCACGTCGGAACGCGACAGATACTTGAACAGATTGAACGCATGCAGTTCTTTCTCGAAGCCGGGCTCGGCGTGAATTTCGGGCTCGTCCTGCACGACATCGGCAAACTGACGGTTGATGGGAAAGTCGTCGCGCAGCGGCGAATCGCCTTCGAGTCCGGGCATGCGCTTCGTCGCGATGCGCGTGCGCTCGATCGCCGCGACGTTGTCGCCGTGCTTCGCGCCGAACGCGGAGCCTGTTTCTTCGGGCGCGGCGAACGGATCGAAGCCTTCGTTGACCCAGTCGCGCAGAATCGCCTTGAACGTCGCCATGATGACGGGCGTATCGAACTGCTGCGTGTGATCGACGCCCGCGTCGCGGAAACTCGCGTTATACGCGCCCGCATACATGTCGACCTTGCCGTAGTGATTGCGCGTGCCGATCACTTCGTCGAAATTCACCCAGCCATAGAAGAAACCCCATGCGACATCGCGCATCATCGCGCGCAGAAAGTCGTCGGCGTGCATCTGATGCGAGCGATGCTGGCCTTTCGCGGGCCACGCAACCGTGACGAAGTACGCATCGCGAGAGAATTCGAAGTCGCCAAGCGTGAACTTCCGATAACCCGTGACGGCATCCGGCTCGCTCGCGCAGACGTTTTGCAGCGTGTTGACTGTGCTCATGACGTGCTCCAGAAAAAGAATGCCGCGTTATTGAATGCAGATGTCTTGCCACTTCTCGACCGAATATCGGCCGAGAATGGTCTGCACGAGCAGCACGCCTTGTCCCGCCGTTTCGAAGCGATACGCCGAGCCTGCGGGCAGCAGCGCCTGATGGCCGCGGCGCAGCCGCACGAAGCCCATCGGCTTGCCGGGCGGCGTGCCGTCGAGGCGCACGCTGCCTTCCGTCGCTTCGTCGACGAGCGCGCCGTCCGAAGGCTTGATGAAGCGCACGTCGATCTCGCCGTCCATCGCGACGCAGAACTCGTCGTGCGATGCCGTGAACCACGGCGACGTGCCCTCGGCGCGCAGCGTTTCGATCACGTACTTGAGGTTCTTGCCGACGACGATCTTCTCGTACGGCGCCGCGTGGCTCGCGACTTCGAACACATTCGACATTGCATAGTGTTCGGGCTTGCCCTTGATGATTTCGATGGAGCCTTTACGGTAGCTGTCCAGACTACCCAACCATGTTTGCTGCATGTCTGCCTCCTTGGATCTCCGTTGAATCTGTTCGCCACGTCTTGCGTGTTTCCATGAACG
Organism: Paraburkholderia bengalensis; assembly: GCF_037126505.1. Classification (NCBI taxonomy): domain Bacteria; kingdom Pseudomonadati; phylum Pseudomonadota; class Betaproteobacteria; order Burkholderiales; family Burkholderiaceae; genus Paraburkholderia; species Paraburkholderia bengalensis. Next base: position 3,889 of record NZ_JACFYJ010000146.1, on the reverse strand, counting down.
CAAGAGTAAGTAACGCCAGGCGCAACGGCAATGATCTGAGGTTCGGCAAATCAGAACGCCGGGTCCGCGCGAACGCCCCCAGGGGAATTACCTAGAACTCGGGTCGGCGATGCGCAAGGTGCTGTGGCAGAGGCTTTCGGGAATTACTGATCGGCGAGTTCTTCGCCGACACTTTTCGTGTCGTCTTCATCGGGCGCGATGCCGAGCGCCTTGTCCCATTGCGGCTCGCGCAGATAGCGCTCGCGCAGAAAATCGATGAACGCCTTCACCTTTGCCGTCGATCGATGCGACGCGGGGTACACGGCCGACAGCCACAACGGCGGCGCCGCATAGTCGGGCAGCACGCGCTCCAACCGGCGTTCCAGCAGATCGGCGGCGGCGACCATCGTCGGCAGATAGACGACGCCCGCGCCCGCGCGCGCGAACTCGAGCAGCAGGTGCACGCTATTCGTCTTGAGCACCGGGTTCAGCGCGATTTCGAAGCACTCGTTGCCTTTCATCAGCGGCCATTTGTCGCCCCACGGATAGTACGAGTAACGCGCGAAATCATGACGCAGCAGGTCGAGCGGCGTTTCGATCACGGGCTCTTCTTTCAGGTAGCCGGGCGCCGCGCACAGCACGCCGCGCACGGGGAATAGCCGCCGTTCGACCAGCAGGTTGGACGCCGGCGGATAGATCTGCAATGCGAGATCGAAGCCTTCCTGCACGGGATCGATCACGCGGTCATTGACGGTGACGACGAATTCGATGCGCGGATGCGTCTCGCGAAACTCGATCAGCGCGCGCGAAAAGTGCCCCAGCGCGAAGCCGGGCAACACGTGAACGTTGAGCGTGCCCGACAGCGACTCGTGTTGCGCACTGGAACGGCCGGACAGATCGTGGACCTTGTTGACGAGTTCGGCGCATTCCCGGTAATACGTTTCGCCGATCTCCGACAGCCGCACTGCCCGCGTCGAACGATGAAAGAGCGGCACGCCGAAGTGCTCTTCGAGCTGCTTCACGCGCGACGTGACGACGGATTTCGCGACGCCCAGCTGGCGCGCGGCGCTCGCGAAGCTTTGGGCCTCGGCGGCGCGCACGAACGCTTCCATCGACATGAAAAGATCCATGCTATCTCCTCTTTGCCGTTCCTTGCTGCAATGCAAAAAGGAACGTGCGTTTTCAGTGATATGAGCGAAGTGTACGTTTTTTTGCGCGCTGCTTCGCGTCGCGCGCGCAGTCATCCATGCTCCGCAACACCGGCAACGCCGCCTACAGTTCGTAACGTTGCATGTGCAATGCAACGGCGCGCATCAAAACGAAACGCCGTTGCTGCATGCGCAGCAACGGCGTTTTTTGCACGTCGCGTGTATGGGTCAAATCATGGCCCGACGCGCGTCGAACCACGGATCAAGCCGGGACGGTCGCGGCAAGCTGACGGCGCGACCACACGCGATGCTGGCCCACCGCCTCGATGAACGGCTTCAGCACGGCGTCCACGTTGCCGTCGTCGCCCATCGATACGCCGTCGGCCTTGTCGGGCAGATGCGTGGCGCTCAGCAGCTCCTTGCCGGCGCCCAGCGCCGCAATCGCCTTCAGATGCCGGAACGCTTCGAGCACGAAATGACACGCATCGCCCAACTGCGCGAGCGTCTTCGCGCCCTGCTCCCCGCCCACGATCACCACGCCGTCGAACATGATCGACGGCATGCCGGAGATCGTCGCGTCCGGATTGATGCCGTCGATGGGCGCGAGCGTCGGCGCGATCAGAAGCGGCGTCGCGCCTTCCGCTTTCAGCGCCGCCTGCACGCTCCTGATGGCCGCGCCGTCGCTGCCCGCCGCGGCGAGCACGGCAATCTTGCGCGTTTTGATGCCCGGCACGGCACGGTTCAACAGGCTCAACGCGGGCGAAGGCTTTTGCTTGCCGGCCGCGCGCGCGCCTTTACCGGGCTTCGGCAAACCGAGACCCTCGGCGACGGTCGCCGCGAGTTCTGCATCGAAGTTCGCCAGAATTTCGTTGACGACGCGCGCGCGGATTTCCGGCTTCGTCACCTTGCCGAGTTCGAACTGATACGCGAGCGCGATGTGTTCCTTCTCGACATCGCTCATGCTCTGATAGAACAGCGCGGCCTGAGAAAAGTGATCGGCGAACGATTCGCTGCGCACGCGGATTTTCGTGCCTTCCATCGGTTCGGCGTAGCTCTCGAAGCCGCCGTCCTGCGCAGCAGGGTCTGTTTCCCTGGGCCATGCGTCGCTGACGGAATTGGGCTCGTACGAAGCCTGGCCCACGTTGATGGTCTGCCGGTGCATGCCGTCGCGCTGGTTGTTCACGTTCGGACTGAGAGGACGGTTGATGGGAATCTCGTGGAAATTCGGCCCGCCGAGCCGGCTGATCTGCGTGTCCGTGTAGGAGAACAGACGCCCTTGCAGAAGGGGATCGTTGGTGAAGTCGATGCCGGGCACGACGTGCCCCGGATGAAACGCGACCTGCTCCGTTTCGGCAAAGAAGTTGTCGGGATTACGGTTCAGCGTCATCTTGCCGACGATCTTCACGGGCACGAGTTCCTCGGGCACGAGCTTGGTTGGATCGAGCAGGTCGAAGCCGAACGCGTCCTGATCTTTTTCTTCGATGATCTGCACGCCGAGTTCGAACTCGGGAAAGTCGCCGCGATCGATGGCCTCCCACAAGTCGCGCCGATGGAAGTCCGGGTCCTTGCCCGCGAGCTTCTGCGCCTCGTCCCATAGCAGCGAATACGAGCCGAGCACGGGCCGCCAGTGGAACTTCACGAGACGCATCACGCCCTTGGCGTTGACGAAGCGGAATGTGTGCACGCCGAAGCCTTCCATCGTGCGCAGGCTGCGTGGAATCGCGCGATCGGACATGGTCCAGAGCACCATGTGCGCGGATTCGGGCACGAGCGACACGAAGTCCCAGAAGGTGTCGTGCGCCGACGCGCCCGTCGGCATTTCATTGAGCGCTTCGGGCTTGACGGCATGCACGAAGTCCGGGAACTTGATCGCATCCTGAATGAAGAACACGGGCATGTTGTTGCCGACCAGATCGTAGATGCCTTCCGTCGTGTAGAACTTCGTCGCGAAGCCGCGTACGTCGCGCACGGTGTCGGCGGAACCTCGCGGGCCCTGCACGGTGGAAAAGCGCACGTACACCGGCGTCTGTACGCCAGGGTCTTGCAGGAATGCCGCCTTGGTGTACTCGGCCATCGACTCGTACACCTGGAACACGCCGTGTGCCGCCGAGCCGCGCGCATGCACGACGCGTTCGGGAATGCGCTCATGGTCGAAGTGCGTGATTTTTTCACGCATGATGAAATCTTCCAGCAACGACGGACCGCGCGCGCCCGCGCGCAACGTGTTCTGGTTGTCGGCGATTTTCACGCCCTGATTGGTGCGCAGCGCTTCGCCTTGCGGCCGCGCGCGCGAACGTTCGAGATCCTTCGACTTGGCGTCGTCCGTCGAGTTGGACGACGCGTGATTGCGCGATTTGCTTGCCATCGGTGGTTGCTCCTTTGCGTCATGGAATGCGCGCACGTGGTCGCGTGCTCAAACAACCACAAACGCGCGCGTATCGTCGGCAAGTCGCAAACAGCGTTCCACGCGAATCCGCCGCCAACGAGCCACCAACCAGCCGCTAGGCCGAAACAGCATAAACAGCGCGCGCCGCGTCTGCGGCACAGGGTTTGCGCAAGAAGAGATGCGTGCGAGTCAACAGCACCGACTCGTGACGATCAACCATCTTTCGGAGGTTCGACCATGAAAGGCACGATGAAGAAAGTACTTGCTACCGCCCTCGTGATGGCTCTGTCGGGCGGTGTCTATGCACAGGGTGCAGGCGGCGCGGGTGGCGGCGGCGCTGGCGCGGGCGCAGGCGGTAACGGCAGCGCGGGCGCGG
>NZ_JACFYJ010000145.1:0-15409 GCF_037126505.1 Paraburkholderia bengalensis | reverse complement strand
GGGTAGCGTGCCGTATCTGAAGCTGGCGGGGACCGTGCTGGGCGGCTGGCAGATGGCGCGCGCGATGCTCGCGGCGCAACGCAAGCAGGCGGATGACCCGTCGTTCTATGGCGCCAAGATTGCGACGGCGCAGTTCTTCGCGGAGCATGTGCTGCCGCAGGCGGTGGCGCTCGAGGCGTCGATCGCCAGCGCGAAGGGCGCCGAAGGCGTGCTTGCGTTGTCGGAAGAACAGTTCTGATCCCAGCAAGCGCCTGCAGCATTCAGACGGGATGCAACAAACGACAACGGCGCCCTCAGGCGCCGTTGTTGCATCGACAAACGTTCAGAGCCGCTCAGGCATAAGCCGGGCGCGTCTGACCCACCGTCTCGCCGAGGTAGCGATGGACCGACAGATCGCCCGACTGGATCGCCGGGCGTTTGCCCGAAATGAGATCGGCGAGCAATTGACCCGAGCCGCACGACATCGTCCAGCCCAGCGTGCCATGTCCCGTGTTGAGGAACAGGTTCGACACAGGCGTGCGGCCGACGATCGGCGTGCCGTCCGGCGTCATCGGACGCAAGCCCGTCCAGAACGTCGCCTGCGACGTGTCGCCGCCGCCGGGGAACAGATCGTTCACGCACATTTCGAGCGTTTCGCGGCGTGCCTGCTTCAGCGTCTTGTCGAAGCCGACGATCTCGGCCATGCCGCCGACGCGGATGCGGTTGTCAAAACGCGTGATCGCGATCTTGTACGTCTCGTCGAGCACCGTCGAGACGGGTGCGGCGTCCGCGTTGACGATGGGCGCCGTGATCGAATAGCCCTTGAGCGGATAGACGGGGATTTTAACGATGTCCGCGAGGAACTTCGTCGAGTGGGAGCCCAGCGCGACGACGAAGCTGTCCGCCCGCACCATCTCGTTGCCGCACTTGACGCCGGCGATGCGGTCGCCTTCCGTCACGAGCGCGTCGATTGGCGTGTTGTAGCGGAACTTGACGCCCAGTTGTTCGGCAAGCGCGGCGAGGCGCGTCGTGAACAGCTGGCAGTCGCCCGTTTCGTCGCCTGGCAGGCGCAGGCCGCCCGTCAGCTTGTGCGACGTCGCGGCGAGCGCCGGCTCGGCGCGCGCGAGATCGTCGGGCATCAGCAGTTCGTACGGCACGTTCGCTTCTTCGAGCACGGCGATGTCCTTCGCCGCGCCGTCGAGTTGCTGCTGCGTGCGGAACAGCTGGAGCGTGCCGCCCGTGCGCCCTTCGTACTGGATGCCCGTTTCGGACCGCAGCGCCTGCAGACAGTCGCGGCTGTACTCGGCAAGGCGCACCATGCGGCCCTTGTTGACGGCGTAGCGCTCGGACGTGCAGTTTTGCAGCATTTGCCACATCCATTTGAGCTGAAATTGCGTGCCGTCGAGCCGGACGGCGAGCGGTGCGTGCTTCTGGAACATCCATTTGACGGCCTTCAGCGGCACGCCCGGCGCGGCCCACGGCGCCGCATAGCCCGGCGAGATCTGGCCGGCGTTGGCAAAGCTCGTTTCGAGCGCGGGACCCGCTTCGCGGTCGATCACGGTGACTTCGTGACCCGCGCGCGCAAGATAATAGGCGCTCGTTACCCCAACGACGCCACTGCCCAAAACGACGACTCGCATAGCTGCTCCAGTAAAGGTCGAAGGCTCGCGGCGTGCTGGGAAGCCTCGTTTTTCGTGATTTTGTTCGATTAACGAGGCGTTAGGCCGGTTGCCCAGTGTTATCCGCTATACTATTTGTGTCCGGGTAGGTTTTGTTATCGTATTTTTTTGATTTTCAGTAGAAACCATGCGTACACAACGTCACCCGGTCCGGGCGCTCGACAAACTCGATCACAAGATCCTGAAAATCCTTCAGAACGACGGGCGGATCGCCATGAAGGAACTTGCCGAACAGGTGGGTCTGTCGGTGACGCCGTGCATCGAGCGCGTCAAACGGATGGAGCGCGACGGCGTCATCACCGGCTATCACGCGCGCGTCAACCCGGCGGAACTCGGCGCCGCGCTGCTGGTGTTCGTCGAGATCACGCTCGACCACAAGAGCGGCAACATGTTCGACCAGTTCCGGCGCGAGGTGCAGAAGATTCCCGAAGTGCTCGAATGTCATCTCGTCTCGGGCGATTTCGACTATCTGATCAAGGCGCGCATCGGCGAAATGGCCGACTATCGCAAGCTGCTCGGTGACATCCTGCTCCAACTGCCGGGCGCAGTGCAGTCGAAGAGCTATGTCGTGATGGAAGAAATCAAGGAAACGCTGACGATTGCGGTCGCCGAATGACCCGGTGGGCTGTGCCCGCGGGTGTCCATAAAGATAGAACCGACCCTGAAAGTCACGCTCGACAAAAGCCATAAACACTGTATATTTGTACAGTATTCAGCGCTGCTTTTGACGTCAAACCGTGACCGACTCCGACCGAAATATTCCCGAATATCCGATCGCGCCGCCCGCTCCCCGCAAAGGGCGGGGTGCGGTCACGAACCTGCAGGGCCGCTACGAAGTTGACCAGCGCGAAACGGTGGACGATGGCTGGGTCGCGTCATCGGAAGAAGAGTGCGGCCGTCCGGCGCTGCGCACGCAGGTGTTCGAGGAACGCGCAAAGAGCATTCTCACGCATAACCAGTCGCCGGATATTCCTTTCAGCGTGTCGCTGAATCCGTATCGCGGTTGTGAGCATGGCTGCATCTACTGTTTCGCACGGCCGACGCACAGCTATCTCGGGTTGTCTCCGGGACTCGATTTCGAAAGCCGGATCTACGCGAAAGTGAACGCACCCGAGTTGCTTGCGCGTGAGATGGCGAAGAAATCCTATTTGCCGGAACCGATCGCGCTTGGCGTGAATACGGACGCGTGGCAGCCCGTCGAACGCGATCGGCAGTTAACGCGGCGCGTGATCCAGGTGATGAGCGAGCACAACCAGCCATTCGCCGCGATCACGAAAAATTCGCTGATCGAGCGCGACATCGATCTGCTCGCGCCGATGGCCGAAAAAGGGCTGACGATGGCGGCGATCACTGTGACGACGCTGGACGCCGACATCGCCCGCACACTCGAGCCTCGCGCCGCGACGCCTGCACGGCGGCTCAGAACGATCCGCGCGCTGAGCGAAGCAGGCATACCTGTGGGTGTCAGCATTGCGCCCGTCATCCCGTTTGTCACGGACCAGGACATGGAGCGCGTGCTCGAGGCCTGCGCGGAAGCGGGCGCGACGAGCGCGAGCTATATCGTGTTGCGTTTGCCTTGGGAAGTCGCGCCGCTGTTCAAAGGATGGCTGGAAGCGCACTTTCCCGATCGGGCCGAGCGCGTGATGAATCGTGTGCGTGACATGCGCGGCGGCAAGGATTACGACGCGTCGTTTGCGACGCGGATGAAGGGCGAAGGTCTATGGGCCGACCTGCTAAGACAACGCTTTGCGAACGCGGCGCGGCGGCTGGGCCTGAATGCGCGCAACCACGGCATCCTCGACATGTCGCATTTCAAACGCGTGGAGCCGCTCAAGCCGACCGTGCCCGATACGACGCAACTCAGCCTGTTTTGAGCGGCTCGCGGGTAATCGCTGCAATTATTGGGAGATCGCTTTTGCGGCCTGGACTTGAGATTCGAAATAGGTCTGAAAAGACAGCGCGAGCCCGGTCATTAGCAGGAACGCGCCGATCAGCAGCGAAAAAATCACGATGAAGATGACAGTCCAGCCCGAGCGGCTGCGGCGTTCGGTCCTCGTGTTGAACTGGGCGTCCCATTTGTCGTCGGGGCGCAGCCCGTAGACGAGTGCTGCTAGAAAGGCGGCGAGCATCGAGACGGCCCCGGGAAACGCCAGCAGCCAGCCCGTCATCGACGTGCGTTCAGTTGCAACGAGCAACATGAAGCCCGGAATGCCTACAATCGTTCCGACGAGGTGCGCCCAGCCCCACACGTCGCGCGATCCATACAGGTAGAAGCGATGCGCGCCGAGCGTCCCGAAGAAAAGCGCGAGCGCGGCGGTCAGTGTCTTGGAACGAAAGCGCGAGTTGTGCGTAGCGACGGTGGCCATGAACATGAGCGACAGGATGACAGACTGGAACGGACTGCGCGGACTGCATTAGATGGCCGCGCGCGCCGCGCACAGCCGACGCGCATTCTACGCCGCCCGTGTCGGACGCGGCACGTGCCCGCGGTTATGCTGGCATTCGGGCAAGCGTGGACAGCAAGCGCGGCACGCGATGCATGCGCGAAGTGCAGTCAGTGTCGCAGGCGGAAACGAGACGGCGTGGCAACCGCGCGACGCTATCGCGCGCAGCGAACGGAAACCCGGTCGCGGGCGCCGCATGCCGCTGTCGGGCCCGTCGCGCGGCCTGCTTTCGCGGTCGGGCCGAGCACTTTCGATCTCCCGCTGCGCCGCCGTTCTGTGCTTTATCCCGCCAAGTGTTTGTTGTGCATCCGGTTTCGGGATATAATCGCGTGTTTCAGTAGTTTCGAACCCCGGTTTTCAAGGATTCTAGTATGGTCATCATCCGCTTGGCTCGTGGCGGCTCGAAGAAGCGCCCGTTCTACAACATCGTCGCAACCGATTCGCGCAGCCGTCGTGACGGCCGCTTCATCGAGCGCGTCGGCTTCTACAACCCGGTCGCCACGAAGGGTGAGTCGCTGCGTATCGCTCAAGACCGCCTGACGTACTGGCAAGGCGTTGGCGCGCAACTGTCGCCGACCGTCCAGCGTCTGGTGAAGGAAGCGCAAAAGGCGCAGCCGGCTGCGTAAATGCAGTATCAAGGTGCATCGTCGGCTCGTGCGGCAGCGGTTCTGCGCGAGCTTCGGGTGTACGGGTTTGACGTATGCAGGTGAGGTTCGCTGATGTCGGAGCGTGATTCGGGCAGTTCAGGTCGCGCGAAGACGCAGTCGGCAGCGCGAGCGTCATTCGGCGCGTTTGTGCGTAAGCCGGTCGAACGGCCTGCCGCAGATGCCCAAAAGGCACCAGCCGCGCAGGAAATGCGTGCTGAATCGGCGGAAAGCTGGCCTGACGACGCAGTCGAAGTCGGCGCGATCGTCGATGCATACGGACTTAAAGGTTGGGTGAAGGTGGCCGCGCACGCGGACGCCGGCCAGGGCGGCGACGCCTTGCTCAGCGCCAGGCGCTGGTGGCTCGAAAACGGCCGCGAGCGTAAATCGGCGGCCCGCCTGCAGGCGAAGGTTCATGGCGACAGTATCGTTGCGCATCTGGGCGGCCCGGCCGACCGTGATGAAGCGCTAGCGCTACGCGGTTACCGCGTCTACGTGTGCCGCAGCGATTTCCCTGCGCTCGGAACCGACGAATATTACTGGGTCGATCTGCTCGGTCTCGATGTTGTCAACGAGGCCGGCGTTGAGCTCGGCAAAGTAGCGGATCTGATCGACAACGGTGCGCAGTCGGTGTTGCGCATCGAGTATGCGGCTACGGGCAAAGACGGCAAGCCGGTTACCGGCGAGCGGCTGATCCCGTTTGTCGGCGTCTATGTCAAAACGGTGGATCTGGCGGCGAAGAAAATCGTCGTCGACTGGGAAGCCGATTACTAAAACGTTCGCTTCACGGAGAGAGTGATGCAGTTCGATATCGTCACGCTCTTTCCTGAAATGTTTCGCGCGCTGACCGACTGGGGTATCACGAGCCGCGCGGCGAAGCAGGAGCGTTACGGGTTGCGTACGTGGAATCCACGCGATTTCACCACCGACAACTACCGCACGATCGACGATCGTCCTTATGGCGGCGGCCCCGGCATGGTGATGCTGGCCAAACCGCTGGAAGACGCGATCAATGCCGCGAAGGCGGCGCAGGCGGAGCGGGGCATCGGCGGCGCGCGCGTCGTCATGATGTCGCCGCAAGGCGCCACGCTGAATCATGACAAAGTGATGCGGTTTGCCGCAGAACCCGGTCTGATTTTGCTGTGCGGCCGCTATGAAGCGATCGATCAACGTCTGATCGACCGCGTCGTCGACGAAGAAGTCAGCATCGGTGACTTCGTGCTGTCGGGTGGGGAGCTGCCGGCCATGGCGTTGATCGATGCCGTCGTGCGTCATCTTCCGGGCGTGCTGAACGATGCGCAATCAGCCGTGCAGGACAGTTTCGTCGATGGCTTGCTGGATTGTCCGCACTACACGCGCCCCGAAGAGTACGACGGCGTGCGTGTGCCGGATGTGCTGCTCGGCGGCCATCATGCGGAAATCGAGCAGTGGCGGCGGCGCGAGGCGTTGCGCAATACGCTCGTCAAGCGGCCGGATCTGATCGATCGGGCGCGCAAGAACAAGTTGTTGAGCCGTGCTGACGAGGCATGGCTCGCAAGTCTCGCCAAGGAAGCGTCGAAGCATTGAGCTTCGCGCGACGAAGCGGGAATCAGGCGGAGTCGTCCATGCGTGGCCGGCTCCAGATGTGAATCCATCCTCTATCGGGGCCGTAGCCGAGCGCGAAGCGCAAAGCAGGTACGAACGCCGACAAGATGGCACCAGGAGTCAGTGATGAATCTGATTGCAAAACTTGAGCAGGAAGAAATCGAGCGCGCGCTCGCAGGCAAGACCATTCCCGAATTCGCACCCGGCGATACGGTCGTGGTGAGCGTCAACGTGGTTGAAGGTAACCGCAAGCGCGTTCAGGCTTACGAAGGCGTCGTGATCGCGAAGCGTAACCGTGGCCTCAACTCGTCGTTCATCGTCCGCAAGATTTCGTCGGGCGAAGGCGTCGAGCGTACGTTCCAGACGTATTCGCCGCTGCTGGCCAGCATCGTCGTCAAGCGTCGTGGCGATGTGCGCCGTGCAAAGCTGTACTATCTGCGCGAGCGTTCGGGCAAGTCCGCTCGAATCAAAGAAAAGCTCGTGTCGAAAGACCGCGCTGCTCAAGCGTAAAAGCTGTAAGAAAAAGCACCCGTCACGGGTGCTTTTTTGTTTGCCAGGTCAAAATATCGCTTCGTTCCACTCGCGCTCGTCTCGAGATTTCCATTGACCGCACCCTCACGTCCGTCCCGTCCAGTTTTTGATCCCGAAGCCTTGCCCGTCGAGGCGCCCGAAATCGAGCTGCCCGCCGTCGCGCCCGCGCGATTGACGCCGGACGGCGTGCGCGCGCGCTTCACGCAGAATCTCTCGTGGGAGCAGGAAACGCGCGAGGTCCGTTGGCGCGAGACGGGCGACCCGCGTGTCGCGGCGGTGCTGGTGCCGCTGGTCGTGCGCGAAGACGAGGTGACGGTGTTGCTGACGCAGCGCACGGCGCATCTGAACGATCATGCGGGGCAGGTCAGCTTTCCCGGCGGGCGCCACGAGCCGACTGACGCCGACGCGACCGCCACGGCGCTGCGCGAAGCACAGGAAGAAGTCGGTCTCGATCCGTCTCGCGTTGAAGTGCTCGGCGCGCTGCCGGAATATCTGACGGGCACCGGCTTTCGTGTCACGCCCGTTGTCGGGCTGGTGCATCCGCCGTTCACCGTGCAGGCAGACACGTTTGAAGTGGCCGAAATCTTCGAAGTGCCGCTGCGCTTTCTGATGGACCCGAGCAATCATGAGATTCGCGTCCTGAGCTGGGAAGGCGGTGAGCGTCGTTTTTTTGCAATGCCTTATCCGAGCGGCGAAGCGGCTGGCCATTACTTCATCTGGGGCGCAACGGCGGGCATGTTGCGCAATTTCTATCGCTTCCTCGCCGCCTGACGCCCGGTGGCGCTAAAAGTCACCCGGTTTCGCTGCATTACGTTTCGATTGGAGCCACTCAGGCTCATCCGACCCTGTGCTATCGTAATGTCCATTTCCGATAGCACGGCAACACCCATCCGCTCGGCAAGAACTCGAATAGCACGGCGTCTCGCATGACTTTTTTCTCCGTATTGTTGGCCCTCATCCTCGAACAGGTGCGCGCGCTGTCGCCGAACAACCCGGTGTCGGCGCTCCTTCAATACCATGCGGAATCGACGGCGCACGGCTTCGACGCCGGCAAGGAAAAGCACGGCTTTCTCGCGTGGCTCGTGGTCGTGCTGCCGTGGACGCTGGTTGTCGGGCTCGTCTACTACGTGCTTTACGAGATTCACTTCGCGCTGGCGTTCCTGTGGAACGTCGCCGTGCTGTACTTTACGCTCGGGTTCCGCCAGTTCAGCCATTACTTCACCGATATCCATCTGTCGCTGAACAACGACGACGTCCCGCGCGCCCGCGAAATTCTCAACGAATGGACGGGCATCGATACCGTCGACATGCCCGTCAGCGAGATCGTGCGCCATACGTTGATCCATGCCGTGGTTGCCTCGCATCGGCATGTGTTCGGCGTGTTCTTCTGGTTCCTGATCCCCGTCGGGCCGGCGGGCGCGGTGCTGTATCGCACGGCCGAATATCTCGCGCGCTCGTGGTCCAGGCCCGCCGACGACCGGACCGTCGCGTTCTCCAACTTCGCGCAGCGCGCGTTCTTCGTGATCGACTGGATTCCGGCGCGTTTGACCTCGCTGGGCTTTGCGATCGTCGGCAATTTCGAGGACGCGATCTACGCATGGCGCAATCACGCCCGTCAATGGCCTGACCCGAACGACGGCGTCTTGCTTGCGGCCGGCAGCGGCGCGCTGGGCGCGCGTCTCGCGGGGCCGCTCGCGGAAGTGTCCAGCTCGATGCGCTGCAACGGGCGACGGCGGCCCGATGCCCGTCGGCGACGACTGCACGCCGCGCACGCTGCAATCGGCAGTGGGCCTCGTGTGGCGCGCCGTCATTCTGTGGATGATCCTGCTGCTGATGCTGACGATCGCTGTCTGGCTCGCCTGATAATCCGAAACAAGCCGAAGCGACATCAATCGCTCAGCGGATCACGCGCTGTCCCGCAATTCCAGCACACGGTGAATTGCGCTTCGAGCATTTCGCCGCACTGTGCACAGCGCCACTTCGGCGCATCGGTGGCAGGACCGCTGCGCGCCGCATCGATCAAGCGCCTCGCCAGCGCTTCGTCGCGTTCGTCGACGAGCCACAACTCCGGCGCGCATTGATCGGCCGGAATCTCGCCGATCGCCCCGCTCAGGTAGCGGTTATGCAATTCGCAAGCGATGCCCGCTGCCGCCAGCAGATTGACCCAATGCTGCCCGATCACGACATTGGGCGCGCGCATCAGCTTCATCATGGTCACCTTCAGCGGACGATCTGGCTGGCCTCGTGCACGAGCTGCGTATAGAGCGCATGCCGTTCTTTGGCGATGCGCCCTTCGTCGACGGCTTCGAGAATCGCGCAGCCCGGCTCGTGCAGATGATGGCAGTTATAGAACCGGCAATTCGGCAGCAGCGGCCTGAATTCCGGAAACGCGCGTTCGAGCTTGCCCTCCGTCAGATGATGCAGGCCGAATTCCTGAAAGCCCGGCGAGTCGATCAGCGCGCCTTCACCACCCGGAAGCGGATAGAGGCGCGTGAACGTGGTCGTATGGCGGCCGCTGTTGAGCGCAGTCGAGATTTCGCGTGTCGCGACTTCGGCATCGGGGATCAGCAGATTGACGAGCGTCGATTTGCCCATGCCGGACTGGCCGAGCAGCAGCGTCGAATGGCCGCGCAGATGGGCTTCGAGCGTTGCGCGCGCGGCATCGGGCTGCGCCTTGATCGACACTTCGAGCACCGTGTAACCGAGCCCGCGATACAGTTCGAGCCGCTTGCGCGCAAGCGGCAGCGCCGCCTCGACGTCGATCTTGTTCAGCACGATCAGCGGCTTCAGCTCGTTCTCTTCGGCGGCGACGAGCGCGCGGCCGAGCAGATCCTCGCTGAAATGCGGCTCGGTGGCGAGTACGATCAGCAGCTGATCGAGATTGGCCGCGAACAGCTTCGACTTGTATTGATCCGAGCGATAGAGCAGATTGCGCCGCTCGCCGATCTCGACGATCACGCCCTGATCGGCGGAAGTCAGTTCGTACAGCACCTGATCGCCGACTGCGATCTCGCTGCGCTTGCCGCGCGGAAAGCATTGCAGCATGGCGCTGCCGTCTTCGGGCGCGACGATGTAGTGACGCCCATGCGCGGCGATCACGAGGCCGCGTGCGCGTTCCTGCGCGCGGTCGCTGGCGGCGGCGCGCAGCGCTTTCGGCGAGCGGCCGCTCATGCGTGACGCAGCAGCCGGTCGATCCGCTGCGAGGCGGGCGGGTGCGAGTAGTAGAACGCGGTGTAGAGGGGATCGGGCGTGAGCGTCGACGCGTTGTCTTCGTACAGCTTGACGAGCGCATTGACGAGGTCCTTGGCATCCGTTTGCGTCGCGGCGAACGCGTCGGCTTCGAACTCGTGCTTGCGCGAACTGAGGCTGCCGAGCGGCGTCACGAAGAACAGGAACACGGGCACCGCGAGGAAGAACAGTACGAGCGCGAGGCCGTCGTTGCTGCCCGTCATCGACGGACGCACGCCGAGGCCTTCGAAGAACCACGTGCGCTGCGCGAGAAAGCCGAGCAGCGCGAGCATCGCGAGGCTGAGCGCGAATGTGACGATCATCCGCTTGATCACGTGGCGCCGCTTGAAATGGCCGAGCTCGTGCGCGAGCACGGCTTCGATCTCGCTGCCCGACAGGCGCGACAGCAGCGTATCGAAGAACACGATCCGCTTGGACGAGCCGAAGCCCGTGAAGTACGCGTTGCCGTGCGCGGAGCGGCGGCTGCCGTCCATCACGAACAGGCCCTTGGCCGCGAAGCCGCAGCGCTTCATCAGCGCGTCGATGCGATGCACCAGCGCTTCGTCCTTCAGCGGCTCGAACTTGTTGAAGAGCGGCGCGATGAAGCTCGGATAGAGGATCAGCACGAGCATCTGGAACACGACCCACACCACCCACGTCCACCACCACCAGTACGTGCCCGCCTGGTTCATCAGCCACAGCACGACGAACAGCAGCGGCAGGCCGAACGCGGCGCCGAGCAGCACGCCCTTGACGCGGTCGACGACGAAGATACGCTTCGTCATCCGGTTGAAGCCGAAGCGCTGTTCGATCACGAACTGGCGGTAATAGTCGAACGGCAGGTCGATCACGCTGGTGATTGCGATCACGGCCGCGACCAGCGCGATTTGTCCGATGTAGCCGTGGCCGAGCCAGCCGCCGATCGCGATCTCGAGCGCCTGCACGCCGCCCAGCAGCGTGAGCGCGACCAGCACGGCCGCGCCGACGACGATCTCGATCATCGTCAGCCGCGTGCGCTCGACGGTGTAGTCGGCGGCGCGTTGGTGCGCGGTGAGGGGGATCGTGCCCGAGAACTGCGGCGGCACGCTGTCACGGTGCGCCGCAACGAAGCGGATCTGCCGCGACGCGAGCCAGAGCTTCGTGCCGACCATGGCCACGATGGCGATCACGAACAGAACGGTGAAGTACAGAGTAGGCATCCGGGGAATCCGTAGGTTCTATGCGAGAATTATATGTTTGTTCCCGCCTGGGGGCGGGAGCGCGCCATCATCGGCATGCGGCGGGCGAGGCCCGGCGGCCACGCCCGCGTCGTCTCCATTAAGGTTGCCTTCAATGACTGACATTATCGAATCCGTCGATCAGCCGCTCGTGCGCAGCGACATGAATCTCGTCTGGCTGGACATGGAAATGACGGGCCTCGATCCCGACAACGACCGCATCATCGAGATCGCCGTCGTCGTGACCAATTCGACGCTCGATAAAGTGGTGGAAGGCCCCGTGCTCGCGATTCATCAAAGCGACGAAACGCTCGCCAAAATGGACGACTGGAACAGGAACACGCACGGCCGTTCGGGGCTGATCGACCGTGTGCGCGCGTCGACGGTGACGGAAGCGAGTGCCACGGAACAGATCCGCGCGTTTCTCGGCCAGCACGTGCCACCCGGCAAGTCGCCGATGTGCGGCAACTCGATCTGTCAGGACCGCCGTTTCATGGCGCGCTGGATGCCCGAACTGGAAACGTTCTTCCATTACCGCAACCTCGACGTCAGCACGCTGAAGGAACTGTGCCGCCGCTGGCAGCCCGCGATCTACAAAGGTTTTCAGAAGCGCGCGATGCACACGGCGCTTGCTGACATCCATGAATCCATCGATGAACTGCGGTACTACCGCGAGCATTTCCTGATCCCGTCAGCGAGCGCGCCCGCCAGCGACGCGGCGGCGAAGTAATCAGCCTTGCCGTGGAGCGCGCACGGCGCTCTTCGGCCGGAACGCCGCCACCACGGCAGTGTTCGTCTCGATGTACGGGCCGCCGATCAGGTCGATGCAATACGGCACGGCGGCGAAAATGCCAGGCACGGTCACCTTTCCGGCTTCATCGCGCAAACCTTCCAGTGTTTCCTTGATCGACTTCGGCTGACCGGGCAGGTTGATGATCAGCGCGGCGCGCTCCGCTGTCTCGCGGATCACGGCCACCTGCCGCGACAGGATCGCCGTCGGCACGAAATTCAGGCTGATCTGCCGCATCTGTTCGCCGAAACCGGGCATTTCCTTCGTTCCCGCCGCAAGCGTTGCTTCGGGCGTCACGTCGCGGCGCGCCGGCCCCGTGCCGCCCGTCGTCAGCACGAGATCGCAGCCGGCTTCGTCGACCAGTTCGATCAGCGTCCTCGTGATGGTCCGCGCGTCGTCCTGGATCAGGCGCGTTTCCGTGCGAAACGGCGAGTTCAGCGCGCCGCCAAGCCATTCCTGCAGCGACGGAATGCCCTTGTCTTCATAGACGCCCGTGCTGGCGCGATCGCTGATCGACACGAGGCCGACGATCAGCTCGTCGGGATGATTACGCGCGGGAATCGTGATCGTGGTCATCGTGGTCGTCCTGGTCGTCAGGATGGTCGGAGTCGTCGCTGTCGGCTTCGTCGCCCGTGGCGCCGGCTGCCGTCTTGATCCACTGGAACAGTTCGCGGAAGTAGCGCGGCGGCTTGCTCTGCTGCGCTTCCTTGCGTGCGTTGCGGATCAGCGTGCGGCCTTCCTGCGGATCGGCAGCGGGATGCCGGCGGATGAATTCCGTCAGCGCGGCGTCGTCGGCGAGCAGTTGCTCGCGCGTGCGCTCGATCCAGTGCATGCGCGCCGTTTCGGCCTTGTTGACGCCCTTGTACTTGTCGAGTGCTTCGCGCAGCGCGGCAACCTCGGTCTCGAGCAGGCCGCGCATGACCTTGCCGACGTACTGCATCTGGCGGCGCTTGCCTTCGTGGTCGGTGATGCGGCGTGCTTCGCGCACGGCTTCGTCGAGCGCTTCGGGCAGCGGCATGCGCTTGAGCGCGTCTTTCGGCAGCGCGACGATCTCGACGCCCAGCTCCTGCAACGCGTGCATTTCGCGCTTGAGTTGCGATTTGCTGGGACGGTCGTACCCGTTCTCGTCGACGACGGCAGCGGGTTCCATGGGTTGAATGCGGGTTTTGCGTGTCATGCGCGATATTGTAGCGTGCCGGGCGCGGCCAGCGAGGCGCCATACCGCCCGCGCAGCCCGCGCCGGCGCGACGCCGTAGCGAATGCCAGGTGCGCCAGCGAAGAGCTTGCTATGATCGCGGGATGCGTCGGCGCACATGCCAGATCGAGCATGGCAGCATGCATCGACCGACGAATTCTCGCGGGCTTCGGCCCGGACCGCACGGCAACTCAGGACGGCAAACGACAATGGCAGCAGACACGGAAGCCCGGCAACGCTTTTTCCCGCACACGCAGGATGAACTGAAGGAAATCGCCTCCGACATTCTTCGTCACGCAAAGTCGCTCGGCGCAACCGACGCGGCGACTGAAATCTCCGAAGGCGACGGCTTGTCCGTCTCCGTGCGGCGCGGCGAAGTCGAGACGATCGAGCACAACCGCGACAAGATGGTCGGCGTAACGGTGTTCATCGGCAACAAGCGCGGCAATGCGAGCACGTCCGACTTTTCGCGCGATGCGCTGAAAGACACGGTGATGGCCGCGTACAACATCGCGCGGTTCACGGCGGAAGACGACTGCGCGGGCCTCGCCGAAGAAGAGCTGCTCGAAACCGAGCCGCGCGACCTGGATCTGTATCACCCGTGGAATCTGGAAGCCGACGAAGCCGTCGAGCTCGCGCGCCGCGCGGAAGACGCTGCATTCGCCGTCAGCCCGCAGATCAAGAATTCGGAAGGCGCGAGCGTATCGGCGCAGCACTCGCAGTTCGTGCTCGGCACGACGCGCGGCTTTCTCGCCGGTTATCCGTATTCGCGCCACTACGTGGCGTGCGCGCCGATCGCAGGCAGCGGCCGCAACATGCAGCGCGACGACTGGTACACGTCCAAGCGCAGCGCGGGCGAACTGGCTGATCCGGAAGCCGTCGGCCGTTACGCCGCCGAGCGCGCGCTGGCGCGCATGGGCGCGCGCGGCCTCGATACGCGCAAAGTGCCCGTGCTGTTCGAGGCGCCGCTCGCGGCGGGGCTGCTCGGCGCGTTCGTGCATGGCGACGAGCGGCGGCGCGCTGTATCGCAAGACATCGTTCCTCGTCGACAGCCTGGGCAAGCCGGTATTCGCGCCGCACGTGCAGGTGGTCGAAGATCCGCACGTGCCGCGCGCGATGGGCAGCGCGCCATTCGACGAAGAGGGTGTGCGCACGAAGCAGCGTTCCGTGGTGAAGGACGGCGTGGTCGAAGGCTACTTCCTGTCGACGTACTCGGCGCGCAAGCTCGGCATGCCGACCACGGGCAATGCAGGCGGCTCGCATAATCTGTCGCTGCGTAGTTCGCTGACTCAGGCGTCGGACGACTTCGAGGAGATGCTGCGCAAGCTCGGCACGGGTCTGCTGCTGACGGAACTGATGGGGCAGGGCGTCAACTACGTGACGGGCGATTACTCGCGCGGCGCGTCGGGGTTCTGGGTGGAAAACGGCAAGATCCAATATCCCGTCGAGGAAATCACCGTCGCAAGCACGCTGCAGGAGATGTTCCGGCATATCGTCGCGATTGGGGCGGACACGATTGTCCGCGGGACCAAGCAGACGGGCTCTGTGTTGATCGAGCGGATGACTGTTGCTGGGCAGTGACTCTTTTTTAGCCTGCGCGGCTGGCGATGTGGTTTGTGTTTTTTCGCTGGTCGCTCTGTGAGGGCGCCTTTGCGGCGCGGGCTTTTGGCGTATTTGTTTTGCGTTTTGCGTTTTGCGTTTTGCGTTTTGCGTTTGCTTTTTGCGGTGGCATCCGCTCCTTGTCTCTGGTTGATTAGCGTTGCCCCTGTGCGGGGCGGCACCTACTTTTCTTTGCAGCGGCAAAGAAAAGCAGGCAAAAGAAAGCCGCTCACACCGCCAGCCCGTGTTGCCACCCACGGGCTCTCCACGTCCCCGTCGTTCTGGCCTCGATACTCTTGCTCGCGTGAGTCGCCAGCGCTTTTGAAACGCGCCTCACCCGCATCACGCACCCGCGCCGGGGCACACGCCAGCGAATGGCGCATGCCCTGTGCGGCAAACTCTGTGTAGGCATTCGCGCCGCACGGGAAACCGTCGCTACGCGTTGGTTTTCGGTCGGGGCGCTGCCCTGTACGGCAAGACAACCTGCACAGAGTTTGCCGCAAAGGGGCGCTGAAGTTT
>NZ_JACFYJ010000144.1:0-15675 GCF_037126505.1 Paraburkholderia bengalensis | reverse complement strand
CCGCAAAGAAAAGTAGGCAAAAGAAAGCGGGCTCACACCGCCAATCCTTGACACTTACCCACGGGCTCTCAACGTCCCCGCACTTCGCGCGGCTCCGCATCGTTCGGTTCTTGTTGCCAACGTGCTCGCAGTGCGCTTCACCCGCGCCACGCGCCCGCGCAAACGCGAGCCCCATCTGGCCTTTATCGCCCTGTGCGGCAAACTCTGTGTAGGTCGTCTCGCCGCAGATGTCAGCGCCCGAATTGTGTGAGTGCCACAAAGCGATTGTCGTGTAGTGCAGCGGGCCTACACAGAGTTTGCCGCAAAGGGGCGCGCGCTATTCACGGATGTGTGTTGTGACGTGAGTGCGCGAAGCGCGTGAGGCGCGGAGGAATGCGAGGGCAACGCACGGTCGCCAGCGCGCGGACGAATGAAGAATGGGGACGTTGAGGGCCCGTGGGTAGGTGGCAAGGACTGCGGTGTGAGCCCGCTTTCTTTTGCCTACTTTTCTTTGCGGCGGCAAAGAAAAGTAGGTGCCGCCCCGCACAGGGGCAACGCCTGCGCCGCGAGGCGCCATCGCGGATGCCCGCGCAGAGGGTGAACACACATCAGAAAAGCCTGCACAGCAAAGACACCATCGCGGATGCCAGCGAAAAGGGTGAACACAGATCAGAAAAGCCTGCGCAGCAAAGACACCATCGCGGACGCCAGCAAAAAAGGCAACCACACAACATCAAGGCTTGCGCAGCAAAACACCACATCGCGGATGCCAGCGAAAAGGCCCACAGCCCGCGCAGCACCCTCACTCAGCACGCTTCAAAGCCACATCATCCGCATCGGCGCGCTTCGCCTGCGCGCCCCCATTCGCATCGCGCGTTTCGGGCATCGCGGCCCACACCAGCAGCACCGCAAGCGCGCCCGCAGCCGCCAGGCCGAAGAAGCTGATCGAACTGCCGAAGCGGTCGGCGATAAAACCGGCAACGGCCGTCGACAGCGTCGCGCCGATGCCCGCCGCAAGGCCAAAAAGCCCGATGGTCAGGTTGTAGCGGCCCTTGCCGCCGGCGACGTCGGCGGCAATCAGTGGCAGCATCACGCCGAATACAGCGGCGCTCAGGCCATCGAGCATCTGCACGGGCACGAGCAGATACGGGCTGCTCACGCCCGCGAACAGCAGCGCGCGTACCGGCAGCGCGGAAAACCCGAGCAGCAGGATCGGCCGGCGTCCCCAGCGTTCCGCAGTCCGTCCGACCCACGGTGACAGCATCGCGACGATCGCCTGCGGCACGATGATGCACGCGGCAATCACCAGCTGCACGTTGTCGCCCATGCCCGCTGTCACCTCGCCCGCCGCGAGATTCAGCATCGCCGCATTCGACAGGTGAAACAGCACCACGCACGCAGCGAAGATCAGCATGCGCTTGTCGCGCAGCAATTCGAGCAACGATTCCTTTTCTTCCCTTTTGTCGCTGTCCTTGCCGCTGTCCTTGTCATCGTCCTTCCTGGCAGGCTCGTTTGACGGCACGTGATGATGATGCGACGGCATCGTGATCATCGACAGCGCGATGAGCGCGGGCGCCGCCAGCGCCGCCGTCAGCCAGAACACCGCGCGTGCCGAGAAGTATTCGCCGAACAGACCCATCAGGGCCGCCGCGACGGCGCTGCCGATCGATGCCCAGCGCGCGTTGCGCCCGAGCCGGTCGCCGAGATCGGCGCGGCCGACGAGCGCGAACGAGATTGCGGCCATCGCCGGCACGAGCATGCAGCTCGCAAAGCCGTGAAAGACCTCGGCGGCCATCACGGGCAGCACGGTCGGACTCGCGGCAAGCAGCACGGCGCTCAGGATGATGGCGATGATCGCCCAAGCAGCGGCGGCTTTCTTGTTGCGCAACGCGTCGACGGCGGCGCCGCCCGGCACCTGGCTCAGCATCGCGCTGATCGTGCCGACCGAGAGCGCGAGGCCGATCTCACCCTGCGTCCATTTGTGCGACGCCAGATAGGAAGCGATGAATGGCCCGAAACCCGTCTGCACGTTGGCGACGAAGAAGTTGAGCCAGTCGAGGGCGCGGAGACTGCGTGCGTTGACCATGAGACGGCTCGTCATCGTGAAGTGCGTGCGGTTGATGCCGCCGCAGCGGACGATGAAGGGCCAGCCGTCGCCGCAGACGCAGGGGCTGGAGGAGGCGCGGGCGATACGGCGCGAATCGGCTTGTCGGGCTCGTACGACGGCGACGCCTTGATCTGCGCGTCGTTCAGATCCATCAGCGGCCGCAGCGTCTTGTCCTTCGTCACGAAGCGCAGCGCCGACCAGTTCGCGGCGATCGTGCGTCGGTCGGGACTGATGATGCCGCTCACGTCGAGCACGACGGCCTGCGGCTGCGCGTTGCCGTCGATCAGCACGTCGATCACGCGGCCGACCTTGCCACCGTTCGGACGCTCGACGTCTGCATCGAGCAGTTCCAGCTGGCCGGGCGGAACCGCGGGCGCGGCCGTGACGCCCGCCAGCGGCGTCGCGAGCGAGGCCGACGGCTTTGGACGATTGGCGGCCGCGAGCTGGTTGGGCGGCGTCGTGATCGTGATGGGCGCGCCTTTCGCGTTCGGCGTGAAGCGGAACGCCGTCCACGGAAAACCGATCTTGCGGTCGCCGACGCCAAGAAAGCCCTGCAGGTTGACGATCATCTGGCGCGGCGTGCCGCTCGCATCGGCCGTCATGTCGACGGCGCGGCCGATCACCTTGCCGTCGAGCTTCTGCACTTCGCTGTCGAGCAGGCCGTGCATCGCGTTGCGATCGAGCGTGCGCGTCACGATGATGGGCGCGGGAGGAGGCGGCGGAGGCGGCGGCGCGGGCGCGGCGACGGGAGGCGGCGGCTCCGGCTTATGCGGGCGCACGACGGGCGGACGCGGCTTTTTCGGCTCTTTCGGCTCGACGGGTTCGGCGGGCTCCGGCTCCGAGGCGACGACGGGCGCGGGCACGTTCAGCGGCGTCACCGTCGCTTCCGTGATGGGCGCGGGCGACTGCTCGGCCGGCCCGAACAGGCTGCAGCCCGACAGCATGGAGGCAAGGGCCGCAACGACGGCCAACAGCAAAAGACGGAAGACTGGACGTAGGAAACCGCCATTCATCAAGTGGGACTCCGAGGCCAGGGCGGCAGGCCGATGCAGGTGCAGTTGCAGATATCGAACCCGGCGTATCCGGGGTGCATGCGGGCATCGAAAGCCTCGCCGGCAATGCGTTAAAGGCGTGGTTTTGCCGAGAGTTTAACCTGTGACGCCGTCACGCCCTTGATTTGCCGGCGTCCGCGGCAAGCGAAACGAATGGCCGCGCACGCGTGCCCGCCTTGTCGCTGGTTCGGGAATTTCGTCGAAAAACGGACTGGTTGCGGACTTCGAAGCGCTTTTCAACGGGCTCTTCAAAGCGCTTTTCAACCGGCTTTCAAGCGGTCATTCGCGCGATGCAAGCGCGTAGGTGTTAACACTTGGACCGGTTGCCCGCATTGCCGCGTGTCAAACGATATAAGGATCGCGACATGACGGGCATGTTTTTATTGCGATAGGAGCCGGTTTTCGATTCGCCTAACCTTCGCTCAGCATAAAAAAAACCGCGCACCAAGGCGCAGGCGCATCGTGGACCGGCGAACACGGCACGCGATCGGATCGATCGTCCGACGACGGATTACCCGCCGCGACGAGGACGAAACGCAGCGGAGCATGATCCGCGCGGGAGCGCCGCGAGTTGCAAAGCGCACCACATTTACGACTCTACGAGACGAACCTGATGACGGCGAGCCTGAGCAAGGCAGCCGTTTCAGCATGCTGATAAAGGAGGCACTCATCATGATGGAACCCCAGGCGCGGAGTATCGCGGAAGCCGGGAGCGAGGTGTTCGACGACACCCGCGACGCGAGCGTATCGTTCATCGACCGCTTTTTCGACATCACCGCGCGCGGCAGCACGGGACGTCAGGAAATCATCGCCGGCATCACGACCTTTCTTGCGATGGTCTATTCGGTGTTCGTCGTGCCGGGCATGTTCGGCAAGGCGGGCTTCGACACGAGCGCGGTGTTCGTCGCCGTGTGTCTGACGACGGCCTTCGGCTCGCTGCTGATGGGCGTCTGGGCGCGTCTGCCCATCGCGATCGGCTGCGCGATTTCGCTCACCGCGTTTACCGCGTTCGGCCTCGTGCTCGGCAAGGGCCTGCAGCCGAACGTCGCGCTCGGCGCCGTGTTCCTGATGGGGCTCGTGTTCACGGCGATCTCGGTGACGGGCGTGCGCTCGTGGATTCTGCGCAATCTGCCCGCGGGCGTCGCGCACGGCACGGGCATCGGCATCGGGCTCTTCCTGCTGCTGATCGCGGCCAACGATGTCGGCCTCGTCGTGAAGAATCCCGGGCCGGGGCTGCCCGTGGCGCTCGGCCATATCACGTCGCTGCCCGTGCTGATGTCGGTGGGCGGGCTGGCCGCGATCTTCGGCCTCGTGCGCCGCCGCGTGCCGGGCTCGATCCTGATCGTGATCGTCGCGATCTCGGCCCTCGCGTTGCTGCTCGATCCTGCCGTCGCGTTTCATGGCGTGTTCGCGCTGCCTTCGCTGAGCGCGCCGGGACATGCATCGCTGATCGGCGCAATGGACATCAAGGGCGCGCTGTCGCTCGCCGTGCTGCCGAGCGTGCTGGCCCTCGTGATGACGGCCGTGTTCGACGCGACGGGCACGATCCGCGCCGTCGCCGGACAGGCAGGGCAACTCGACGAAAACGGCCGCATCATCAACGGCGGCCGCGCGCTGACGGCCGATTCGCTCAGCTCGATTTTCTCGGGCTTCATGGGCGGCGCCCCGGCGGCAGCGTATATCGAGTCGACCGTCGGCGTTGCAGCGGGCGCGAAGACGGGGCTGGCGGCGGCTGTCGTCGGTCTGCTGTTTCTCGTCGTGATGTTCTTCTCGCCGCTTGCCGCGCTCGTGCCTTCGTACGCGACGGCGCCCGCGCTGATGTACGTGGGCCTGCTGATGCTCTCCAGCGTGAGCAAGCTGCACATGGACGACATGGTCGACTCGATGTCGGGCCTCGTGTGCGCGGTGTTCATCGTGCTGACGGCCAACATCGTGACGGGCATCATGCTCGGCTTCTGCACGCTCGTGATCGGCCGCGTGGTCAGTGGTGAATGGCGCAAGCTGAATGTCGGCACGGTGGCGATCGCCGTCGTGCTCGCCGTGTTCTATCTCGGCGGCTGGGCGATCTGATCGCGTGAGCATGACTGCGGCGGCCAGGTAGAACCTGAAACCCATCGGAAACCCGCCCCCGAACCCGGACCGGCAAGACGGCCGCCGCAGAAAGCCGGTTCCCAAATCCCTCCTTGACAAAGCATCCTCGCGTCATATGCTTAACCTCATGGTTAAGTTTCAGGATGCCGCCCTCGACCGTACGTTCGCCGCGCTCGCCGACCCGACGCGGCGCGCGCTGCTCACGCGTCTGTCCGATCGCCGCGAGTGCTCCGTGTCGGAACTCGCGGAACCGTTCGCGATGTCGCTGCCCGCCGTGATGAAACATCTGGACGTGCTCTCGGACGCCGGGCTCATCACGCGGACCAAGACGGGGCGCACGGTCGCGTGCCGGCTGTCCGCCGCGCCGATGGAAGAGGCGCTCGAATGGCTGCGCCGCTATCAGCGTTTCTGGTCCGATGCACTCGATCAACTCGCCGCCTATGTGGAGGAAGCGCCATGTCCGCCAGGCCCAGTCTCACGCTCCAGCGACACATCAACGCATCCCCGGAAAAAGTCTTCGGCGCGTGGACGGACCCGCAGCAAATCGTGAAGTGGCTGCACCCGGGCGGCTGCGACGTGACGCTCGCGCAGTTCGAACTGACCGTGGGCGGCCGGTTTCGCACGGTGCTGCGCGCGCCGGATGGTGAACTGCACGACGTGAGCGGCGTGTTCCGTGAAGTCGTGCTGAACCGCAAGCTCGTCTATACGTGGGCGTTCCGCTCGACGCCCGAACGCGAGTCCATCGTCACCTTCGAGTTGCAAGCCGACGGCGACGGTACGTGGCTCACGCTCAAGCACGAACAGTTCTACGACGAAGCCGCGCGCGACGCGCATCGCGGCGGATGGACGGACGCGCTGGACGGACTTCAACGCTATTTCTCGTGAGGGCCTGGAACGCTTGCAGGCGTGAAGCCGCGCGACCAGGCCGCACAACTGGAGGAGCAGATGGAACAGCACAAGATCGTGTCGAACGAAGCATGGCTCGCGGCGCAGCGCGCGCATCTCGCTGAAGAAAAAGCCTTCACGCGCGCACGCGACGCGCTCGTCAAGAAGCGCCAGGCGCTGCCGTGGACCAAGCTCGAGAAGACCTATGCGTTCGATACGCCGCAAGGCAAAAAAACGCTCGGCGACCTATTCGCGGGACGCAGCCAGCTAATTGTCTATCACTTCATGCTCGGGCCGGATTGGGAAGAGGGGTGCCCGGGCTGCTCGTTTCTTTCCGATCATATCGACGGCGCGCTCGTGCATCTCGCGCACCGCGACGTGACGTACGTCGCGGTGTCGCGCGCGCCGCTCGACAGGATCGACGCATACAAGACGCGCATGGGCTGGCAGTTTCCGTGGGTGTCGTCGTTTGGCAGCGACTTCAATTTCGACTTCAACGTGTCCTTCACAAAGGCGCAGCAGGACGAAGGCAAGGTCGACTACAACTTCGAAACGCAGGACTACGCGTGCGACGAACTGCCCGGCATGAGCGTGTTCTACCGCGACGCGAACGGCGACATATTCCGTACGTTCTCATCGTTCGGACGCGGCGGCGAGCCGTTGATCGGCACCTATACGCTGCTCGATTACGTGCCGAAAGGGCGTGACGAGGACGAACGGAAGATGATGGGTTGGCTGCGCCGGCACGACCGCTACGAAGACGGCGCGACGGGCAAGTCGCTTGCGCAGGGCGAAAAGCAGGACGCCAGGCGCGACGCCTGCTGCCACGAGGCGACGCGCAAATGAAGAGGCGGTGCGTGGATCGCGTTACAGCGCCATCTCGAACGCAGGCTTGAGAAACACTTCGATGCCCATCACGACGAGGCCCATTGCGCCCGATGCGAGCGTGAGCGTGCCGTACTCGTCGTAGCGCGCGTCGTACAGGCACGCGATCACGAACAGGATCGCGAGAAGATTGGTTAGCCAGTCGAAATTAAGTGCAAGCAGCATGGGATGATCCGGCTCGGGCCGATAGATCGGGAGGCGTCATGAACCTGACCGAACACCTCCGATTCTAGCGGCGCGAGCTTACGGATCTGCAACAGCCCAGCTTTCAACGTGTGCGCCGGGGGCCGCTCGACGCACGATCTCGCGTGCGGCAACGCGCATACCCGCACGCATGGCGACGAGCGATCAGGCGTCCTTCATCATGTCGTGCGTGATCCAGTCGATTACCGACGTATGCGTCGGCTTCCACCCGAGCAGATCGCGCGCACGCGTGCCGCGCACGCGGCTGTTGGAGCCGAGGCCATACGACGCCATTTCGTAGCCCCATTCGCCGATGGCCTGATCGAGCGGCCAGTCCTGCGACGGGCCGAGATGCAGCGCCTGCGCGATCGCGTCGCTCATCTCCTTGAACGACGCCTCGCCGCTTTCGACGAAATAGAACGTGCCCGCCGGGCTCTTGTCGAGCGCGAGGCGATACAGCTCGACCACGTCGTCGATGAACACGTTCGACCAGATGTTGCCGCCGCTGCCGACGTGCCGCACGACACCGCTCTTCTGCGCCTGGCGCACGAGGCGCGGCAACTGCACGCTCGCGCTGCCTTTCACCGCGCCGTGCCCGTAGATCAGCGTGTTGCACAGAACCGACGAGCGGATGCCGCGCTTTGCCGCCTCAAGCACGAGATTGTCGATGGCGACGCGCGGCGCCTTGTCGGGCGTCGGCTCGGGCAGTGTGTCTTCCGTGTAGACCTTCGCTTCGCCGCGCTCGCCGCCCGATGCGTCGCCGACGATGCTGGAGCCGCTCGTGTGCAGCAACGGCTTGTTGGAACCGGCGAGTCCGTCGATCAGCGCCTCGACGCGCCGCGATGGTCGCTGCTCGCCGCGTTGATGACGGCGTCGGCGGCTTGCGCCTGCGCGATCAGCAGTTCGCGGTCGTCGAGCGTGCCGACGACGGGCGTGATGCCGAGACGCTGCAGTTGCGCCGCGTGGTCCGGATTGCGGATCAGACCCGTCACGCGATGGCCCGCGCGCACGAGCCCCGCCGCTATCGACCCGCCGATAAAGCCGCTCGCGCCAGTGATGAAGATGTTCAAGACGTTCTCCTTCCGAGGAAATAACTTGCGATGACCTCAGTATGGTGGCGAACGGCTCTTGCACAAACAGCGATTAACTCAAATGAATCTTGATCTGAGATCAAGAATCGGTCGGTACATGCCAGGTATTCGACTTTTCAGTTTCACGGAACGGCGCTTTTATGGCGACCTGTACCTCCGAAAATTGGAGGTGTATATACAAGTTATCGGAAGGAGGCGCGGCAACACAGCATCTGACCGGCTTGCCGTCCCGGATCGCAAGCGGGGCAAAACTGCGAAAACCATGCCAATCCGCCGGCGCCACCCTAATGGAAACCCCTTACGCCAATTGTCGAGATTTGAGTTGTATATACAAACTGACGCCGCTACACTTCACTGAAATTGTATAGACAGGAACTCACCATGATTCTTACGCCCGGCTCCCTGACACTGTCCCAACTGCGCCAGATCGCGCGCGAACAGGTTACGTTGGAACTCGACCCCGCGAGCTTCGCCGCGATCGACGCCTGCTCTCAGGCCGTCGCCGACATCGCCGCGAAGGGCGAGCCGGCGTATGGCATCAACACGGGTTTCGGCCGGCTCGCGAGCACGCACATTCCGCATGACCAGCTGGAGCTGCTGCAACGCAATCTGGTGCTGTCGCACGCCGTCGGCGTCGGCGAGCCGATGTCGCTGCCCGTCGTGCGTCTGTTGATCGCGCTCAAGCTGTCGAGCCTCGGCCGCGGTCACTCGGGCATCCGGCGCGAAGTGATGGAGGCGCTGATCAAGCTCTTCAACGCCGACGTGCTGCCCGTGATCCCCGTGAAGGGTTCCGTCGGCGCATCGGGCGACCTCGCGCCGCTCGCGCATATGTCGGCCGTGCTGCTCGGCGTGGGCGAAGTATTCGCGAAGGGCGAGCGCGTTGCCGCGACGGAAGGCCTGCGCCTCGTCGGCCTGAAGCCGCTGACGCTGCAGGCGAAGGAAGGCCTCGCGCTGCTGAACGGCACGCAGGCATCGACGGCGCTCGCGCTGTACAACATGTTCGCCATCGAAGACCTGTACCGCGTCGGCCTCGTGGCGGGCGCGCTGTCGGTGGACGCGGCGATGGGTTCCGTCAAGCCGTTCGATCACCGTATTCACGCGCTGCGCGGCCATCAAGGCCAGATCGACGCAGCGGCGTCGTATCGCACGCTGCTCGCCGGCTCCGCGATCAACGTCTCGCACGCCGACTGCGACAAGGTGCAGGACCCGTACA
The DNA here is from genome assembly GCF_037126505.1 of Paraburkholderia bengalensis. NCBI lineage: Bacteria > Pseudomonadati > Pseudomonadota > Betaproteobacteria > Burkholderiales > Burkholderiaceae > Paraburkholderia > Paraburkholderia bengalensis. Next base: position 6,189 of record NZ_JACFYJ010000144.1, on the reverse strand, counting down.
GCCTGCGCTGCCAGCCGCAGGTGATGGGCGCATGCCTCGACCAGATGCGTGCCGCCGCGCAAGTGTTGCTCGTCGAAGCGAATGCCGTCTCCGACAACCCCCTGATTTTCCCGGACACGGGCGAAGTGCTGTCGGGCGGCAACTTTCACGCCGAGCCCGTCGCGTTCGCGGCCGACAATCTCGCGCTCGCCGCATCGGAAATCGGCGCGCTGGCCGAGCGCCGCATCGCGCTCTTGATCGACGCGACGCTGTCGGGCCTGCCGCCGTTCCTCGTCAAGGATGGCGGCGTGAACTCGGGCTTCATGATCGCGCACGTCACGGCAGCCGCACTCGCATCGGAGAACAAGACGCTGGCGCATCCGGCGTCCGTCGATTCTTTGCCCACGTCCGCGAACCAGGAAGACCACGTGTCGATGGCGACGTTCGCCGCGCGCAAGCTCGCCGATATCGCCGACAACACCGCGAACATCCTGTCGATCGAACTGCTGGCCGCCGCGCAAGGCGTCGATCTGCGCGCGCCGCACAAGACGAGCCCCGCGCTGCAGAAAGTGATGGACACGGTGCGCGCGCACGTCGCGCATTACGAGCTCGATCATTACTTCGCGCCCGACATCGCCGCGACCACGAAGCTCGTGCAGGACGGCACGATTGCTACGCACAGCCCGTTCTCGTTCATCTCCGAGCAACGTTAAGCCAGCGCACGACGGCAGCGCGAAAGAGACGCCAGCATGAACGCACCCGCCTATCAGGGAATCAAGGACTTCATCCTCGCCCGCATTCACGCGGGCGAATGGAGCGAAGGCCACCAGGTTCCATCGGAAAACGAGCTTGCGCGCGAATTCAACGTCGCGCGCATGACGGTCAACCGCGCGTTGCGCGAGTTGACGTCCGAGCAGGTGCTCACGCGCGTTCAGGGCTCGGGCACGTTCGTCGCGCGTCCCAAGTACGAATCGACGCTGGTGGCGATCCGCAGCATTTCGGATGAAATCGTCGCGCGCGGCCATCGCTATCACGCGAACGTGCTGCACGTGGGCGCCGCCATCGCCGACGAAGAACTCGCGGCTGAAATGCAGGTGAATGCGGGCAGCCCGATCTTCCATTCGCGCGTACTGCACTTCGAAAACGACGAACCCGTCCAGCTCGAAGAACGCTGGGTGAACCCGGCCGTCGCACCCGAATACGCGTTGCAGGACTTCACGAACACGACGCCGAACCAGTATCTCGTGCGCGTTGCGCCGTTGCAGCGCGTCGAGTACCGCATCGAAGCGTCCGCGCCCGATGCCGACACCCGCCGTCATCTGACGATGGACGACGCCGAACCGTGCCTCGTGCTGCATCGGCGCACGTGGTCGCAGGGCGTGGTCGCGTCCATCGCCAATCTCTGGCATCCCGGCACGCGTTACCGCTTCACTGGCCACTTCTGAATCCGTTTCCGTTCAATCTTCGACTCCACTACCGAGTTATCTGCGCTTCCGAGGGCATCATGAACAATCCCAAACACATCGACCCGCGTCTGGACCCGACCCGCACGATCCGCGCGCCGCGCGGCAGCGAAAAAACCTGCAAGACCTGGATCGCGGAAGCCGCGTACCGGATGATCCAGAACAATCTGGACCCGGAAGTGGCCGAGCATCCGCATGCGCTCGTCGTGTACGGCGGCATCGGGCGTGCCGCGCGCAACTGGGATTGCTTCGACCAGATTCTGTCGTCGCTGAAGGATCTCGAAGAGAACGAGACGCTGCTGATCCAATCGGGCAAGCCCGTCGGCGTGTTTCGCACGCATGCGGATGCGCCGCGCGTGCTGCTCGCGAACTCGAACCTCGTGCCGCACTGGGCGAACTGGGATCACTTCCACGAACTCGACCGCAAGGGCCTGATGATGTACGGCCAGATGACGGCGGGCAGCTGGATCTACATCGGCAGCCAGGGCATCGTGCAGGGCACGTACGAGACGTTCTTCTCGGTGGCGAACCAGCATTTCAACGGCAATCCGAAGGGCCGCTGGATTCTGACGGGCGGCCTGGGCGGCATGGGCGGCGCGCAGCCGCTCGCGGCGACGATGGCGGGCTTCTCGATGATCGCCGTCGAATGCGACGAGACTCGCATCGACTTCCGTTTGAAGACGCGCTACGTCGATAAAAAAGCAAAGACGCTCGACGAAGCGCTCGCGATGATCGACGAAGCGAAGAAGACGGGCAATCCCGTTTCCGTGGGCCTGCTCGGCAATGCCGCCGACGTGTTCGCCGAACTCGTTGCGCGCGACATCACGCCCGACTGCGTGACGGACCAGACGAGCGCGCACGATCCGATTCACGGTTATCTGCCGCAAGGCTGGAACATCGAAGACTGGCGCGAGCGCATGAAGACGGACCCGCAGAGCATCGTGACGCCCGCGAAGCAGTCGATGGCCAAGCAGGTGCAGGCGATGCTCACGCTGCAGGAGCGCGGCGCGGCCACGCTCGACTACGGCAACAACATCCGTCAGATGGCGCTCGAAATGGGCGTGCAGAACGCTTTCGATTTCCCCGGCTTCGTGCCCGCGTATATCCGGCCGCTCTTCTGCGAAGGCAAGGGTCCGTTCCGCTGGGTCGCGCTGTCGGGCGACCCCGAAGACATCTACAAGACGGACCAGAAGGTCAAGGAACTGATCCCCGACGATCCGCACCTGCACAACTGGCTCGACATGGCGCGCGAGCGTATCGCGTTCCAGGGCTTGCCGGCGCGTATCTGCTGGGTCGGCGTGAAGGATCGGTATCGTCTCGGCCAGGCGTTCAACGAAATGGTCAAGAACGGCGAACTGAAGGCGCCGATCGTGATCGGCCGCGATCACCTGGATACGGGTTCGGTCGCGAGCCCGAACCGCGAAACGGAATCGATGAAAGACGGCTCGGACGCCGTCAGCGACTGGCCGCTGCTCAACGCACTGCTGAACACGGCAGGCGGCGCATCGTGGGTGTCGCTGCACCATGGCGGCGGCGTCGGCATGGGCTTCTCGCAGCACTCGGGCGTCGTGATCGTCGCCGATGGTTCGGACGCCGCGCACGAGCGCCTCGGCCGCGTGCTGTTCAATGATCCCGCGACGGGCGTGATGCGTCACGCGGATGCCGGTTACGAACTCGCGCAAAGCACAGCGCGCGAAGCCGGTCTCAAGCTGCCGATGCTGGGCCGCTGAACGTGACGACGAACGTCATCAAGACGACCGTCATTCGCGCCGCGGACCTCGTGGCGTCGCCGTGGAAAAACGGCGGCGGCGTCACGCGCGAAGTCGCGGCGTTCCCCGAGGGCGCGGCGCTCGATGCGTTGATGTGGCGCGTGAGCGTCGCCGACGTGGCGGCGGCGGGGCCGTTCTCGCGCTTCGCGGGCATCGACCGCACGCTCGTGCTGCTGTCGGGCGCGGGCATGCTGCTCGACGAAACGAACGGCGACAAGCCGGTCACGCACGCGCGCGCGACGCTCGACATCGCGCGCTTCGAAGGCGAGACGGCGATCGACGCGCGGCTCGTCGATGGCCCGACGCGCGACTTCAACCTGATGGTGCGGCGTGGCGCGGCAACGGGCGACGTCGCGGTTCTGCGCAACACAATGCGCGCGCAACTCGATGCCGATGTGGTGCTGCTGTTCTGCGCGCAAGGTTCGCTCGTGCTCACGCTGGCCGACCAGCAAGCGGTCACGCTCGCCACCAACGACACGCTGCGCATCGACAACGCAAGCACGCTTGCTTGCGAGATCAACGGCGAAGGCGCATTGCTCGCCATCAGCATCCGCTATATCGACACATCGCGAGCCTGAGCGCTTGCACACCTCACAGACAGCCCTGCCATGAAGCAAACCGTCTGGAATCATCTGAAGCTCTGTGCGCAGGGCGACCCCGATCAAACGATCGACGATGCCGCGATCGCCGTCGAGAACGGCCGCATCGCGTGGCTCGGTACCGCGCGCGATCTGCCCGCGCAATACGCGGCGTGGCCGCGTGAAGACCTGAACGGCGCGTGGGTCACGCCGGGGCTCGTCGATTGCCATACGCATCTCGTGTATGGCGGACAGCGCGCCGACGAGTTCGCGCAACGCCTTGCCGGCGTCAGCTACGAACAGATCGCGAAGCAGGGCGGCGGGATTGTGTCGACGGTGCGCGCCACGCGTGCCGCCGACGACGCGTCGCTGTTCGCGCAATCGGCCGCGCGTCTCGAAGCGATGCTCGCTGACGGCGTGACGGCCATCGAAATCAAATCGGGCTACGGCCTCGACCTGGAAAGCGAGCGCAAGATGCTGCGCGTCGCGCGGCAACTCGGCGAGCGCTATCCCGTGACGGTTTATACGACGTTTCTCGGCGCGCACGCATTGCCGCCCGAATTCGCAGGGCGCGCCGACGACTACATCGACGAAGTGTGTGAACGCATGCTGCCCGTGCTCGCCGATGAAGGACTCGTCGATGCCGTCGACGTGTTCTGCGAGCGCATCGGCTTTTCGCTGGAACAGAGCGAGCGCGTGTTCAATGCAGCCGCGCGCCGCGGCTTGCCGGTGAAGATGCACGCCGAGCAGTTGTCGAACATGGGCGGCACGGCGCTCGCTGCGCGCTATCGCGCGCTGTCGGCCGATCACCTGGAGTTTCTCGACGAAGCGGGCATTGCCGCGATGAAGGAAGCAGGCATGGTCGCCGTGCTGCTGCCCGGCGCGTACTACTTCATCCGCGAAACGCAGTTGCCGCCGCTCGGTCTGTTGCGGCGCTACGACGTCCCCATCGCCATTTCGACGGACAGCAATCCCGGCACGTCGCCCGCGACGTCGCTGCCGCTGATGATGAACATGGCGTGCACGCTGTTTCGCATGACGGTGCCCGAGGTGCTGCAAGGCGTGACGGGCCACGCGGCGCGCGCGCTCGGCAAGGCCGACGTGCACGGCTCGCTCGCCGTGGGCCGCGCCGCCGACTTCGCCGTGTGGTCGGTGCAGTCGCTTGCGGAACTCGCTTACTGGATTGGCCGTCCGCTGTGCGAGCGCGTCGTGCGCGGCGGCGAAACGGTTTTCACGCGTGTCGGATACGACGGATCCAAACATGACTGAAGCTACGCAATCTCTTTTCGCCGAGCACGTCTATCTGCCCGAAGGCTGGCGGCGCAACGTGCTGCTGCAATGGGACGCGCAGGGTTCGCTGGTTGGCGTCACGCCCGACACCCAAGCGCCCGCAGGTGTCGCGAGGGCGAGCGGCCCTGTGCTGCCCGGCATGCCGAACCTGCATTCGCATGCTTTTCAGCGCGCGATGGCGGGCCTCACGGAATACCGTGCGGGATCGGGCGCCGTAGCGACCGACAACTTCTGGAGCTGGCGCGACCTGATGTACCGTTTTGCCGCGCGCATCACGCCCGAAGGGCTCGCCGCGATCGCGCAATGGCTGTACATCGAAATGCTGAAGGCGGGCTACACGTCCGTCTGCGAGTTCCATTACGTGCATCACATGCAGGACGGCAGCCGCTACGCGAACGAGGCGGAACTCGCGCAGCGCGTCGTCGATGCGGCGGGCGCGAGCGGCATCGGCATCACGATGCTGCCCGTGCTGTACCAGTACGCGGGGTTCGGCGCGCAAGCGCCGCGCGACGACCAGCGCCGTTTCATCAACACGCCCGACAGCCTGCTTGCGCTGATCGATACGCTGCGCGGCGCGCGCCCCGAACACGGCGCGTTGCGCTATGGCGTCGCACCTCACTCGTTGCGCGCGGTCTCGAACGATTCGCTGCGCGCGTTGCTGAACGGGCTCGACGCGATGTCGCCGGGTGCGCCCGTGCACATCCACATCGCCGAGCAGACGGGCGAAGTGGACGCGTGCGTCGAAACGGAAGGCGCGCGGCCCGTGCAATGGCTGCTCGATCGCTTCGAGGTCGATGCGCGCTGGTGCCTCGTGCACGCGACGCACGTCGATCGGCACGAAACGTCGGCGCTGGCGAAGAGCGGCGCCGTCGCGGGGCTGTGCCTGACGACGGAAGCCAATCTCGGCGACGGCATCTTTCCCGCACATGACTATCTCGAACAGCAGGGGCGCATCGGCATCGGCAGCGACAGCCATATCGGCGTCGACTGGCGCGCGGAGTTGCGGCTGCTCGAATACGGTCAGCGTCTGTCGCGCCGGCAGCGCAACGTGCTCGCATCGGCGCAGATGCCGCGCGTCGCGGACCGGCTGGTTCGCGGACACGCTGGGGG
>NZ_JACFYJ010000143.1:0-15948 GCF_037126505.1 Paraburkholderia bengalensis | reverse complement strand
GCGGCCGCCCCTGCGGCGCCCGATGCACCCGCCGCGGCCGATGCTGCCTCGGTACCCGAAGCGCCGCCCGGCGCTGCAGCCGGCTGGCCCGGCACGGGCTTTGGCGGATCTTCGAATTTCGCGCCCGCGTTGTTCGCCATGTAGGCAACGGCGCGGCCAATTTCGTAATCGCTGTAGTCGTCGGGGCTCGTGCCGCCGCGCGCGGGCATGGCGCCTTTGCCCGTCAGCGCGGTGTGCCAGAGCGTGTCGAAACCTTGGGCAATGCGCGGCGCCCAGTCGGCCGTGTTGGTGAACTTCGGCGCGCCCGCCGTGCCCGCCGCGTGGCAGGCCGAGCAGACGGCCTTATAGACTTCCTCCCCCGTTTTGTAGACGCGCGGCGCATTGGCATCGCGGATTTCGACCTGTGCCAACGGTGCCGTGCGCGCGTCGACTGCGGCGTCGGACAGACCGTCGGTGCCCGCGCCCGTGCGGGTCGAGTTGTCGACGTAATAGGCGAGCAGAATGATGATGACGATGGGGACAGCAAAGCCGGCGATGACTGCGGCGATCAGCTGTCCGGGGGTCTTGATCGGGGCTCCGTGTGGTGCTTCGCTCATGCTTGTCTCGTCTCCCGTGGGTATTGTGGTGAGCGGTACAGCGCGACGGCAACAGCCTTGTTCCTGATAAGCCACGGACGATTATAGACGGAAGGTTTCGCGGTCGGCGAGCGGGCTCCCGGGCTCTTCAGTAGGCGTTTACGCGGAGAGTTTGCGTCGCTGGAAGGGAGATTTTGCTCGATGGCGCGCGAATTCGGGAAAGACTTGCAGCGCATTTCCCGGCGACGGCGCGCACTGGTGTCCTGGCGACAGGCTTGCGGTGGACGGGCAGCACGAAACCGGTTATGCTCTCGGTCTCGCTTTGGCGCCGCTTATCGCATCAACCTCGTGATTTTGCAGCGCTTTTGCCGATTCTTTGCAGAATGCGCCCGTAGCTCAATGGATAGAGTACTGCCCTCCGAAGGCAGGGGTTGCTGGTTCGATCCCAGCCGGGCGCGCCAGGAAGCTTTGATTCTCATGGATCCAGCAGAGCAGTTACTACTGCTGTTCAGCTTCTTATCCGGTTTCCTTTCCCGCTGTTCCGTCTTCCGCGTTCGCTTTCGCAGCACCTTCCGTCCGCACGGCAAACGCCCACGCAAGCCCATGACATCCAGCCCGACGCCCATCACGTTCATCTGCCGGCCAGCGAACGAAAGCGATTGCGAGGCCGTCTTCGAATGGGAAAACGATGTCGCGACGCGCGCGATGTCGGCCAATACCGCGCTTTTTTCATTCCAGAGCCACGTAGCGTGGTTCTGCGCTTCACTGCAGAACCCCGATCGCTTTCTTTACGTCGCGCTACATGAGGGCGTACGCGGCGGCCTCGTGCGCTTCGACCGGCGCGACCGGGGTTTGGCCGAAGCGAGCCTGATCCTGAATCCGGCCTTGCGTGGCAAGGGCTTCGGCGCCACGATCCTGCGCGGCGGACTTGAATCCTTCCTGCATGACCATGCCGACATCCAGTCGCTGATCGCCACCATCCGCACCACCAATACGGCCAGCATGAAATGCTTCGTTGCGTGCGGATTTGTGCTCGAATCGGGCGACGACGAATACAACCGCTACCGGCGCGATATCTGAAAAGCCGCCTCGCGCAGCGGCGCGTCAACCTGCTTTCCTTGCCGATCGCCTTCTGCGGCCGTCGCTGCATCTTCCGCCAAGCGTCCACAGTACGCTGAATAGCGGCCACAAAGCGCATTAAATCCACGGATCGGAAACCTGGACGTCCCGCCAGAATAGCGTCACGGTTGCGCACGGCAGGTCGCGCAGGCGCGCGCGCCGATGTTCGACGGATCACGGCGGGCGCGGACGGCGCATGCGCCCCTGGTCGATCGGCTTGCCCGCGAGAGGACCGATAACTGTCTTTTCCGTCTTTCGCTCTCATGAAGCCTATTCGACTGGTTTGCGGCACGCGGTCTTCGTACGACGACTTCTCGCGCGCCACCGCGCTGGGGCGCTCGCTTTCGCTGTTTCGTCACGAGAGCCCGCCGCAACTGATGCTCTTCGACAATAACCGGGCAGGCCTTTCGTCGATCTACAACTACGCCATCGAGCAAGCTCGCGACAACCCCGCCATCCTCGTGTTCCTGCACGACGACCTGCATCTGTGCGACTTCTACTGGATGGATCGCGTCCGCGAGGCGGTTTCGCGCTTTGACATCGTCGGGCTGGCGGGCAATACGCGCCGCTTGCCGGGCCAGCCGTCGTGGTTCTTCAAGGACGCCAGCTTCACGCGCGACGATGTTCAGTATCTGAGCGGCGTCGTGGGCCACGGCAAAGGCTTTCCGTGCGAAAACATGTCGATCTACGGACCGCCCGGACTCGAATGCAAGCTGCTCGATGGCCTGCTGCTCGCAGCCGACAGTGAACGGCTGATCCGGACCGGCCTGACCTTTGACGAGCAGTTCGAATTCCATTTCTACGACGTCGATTTTTGCCGTCAGGCGGAAGCGCGCGGGCTGCGCATGGGCACCTGGCCACTGAGCGTCGTGCACGAGAGCGCCGGCGCGTTCAATACGACATCGTGGCACGCGGGCTACGAGCGCTACACGCGCAAATACGGAGGCCTGTGACGCGCAACGGCGCTTTGCTTTCCCGACCACGCGGTGCAACCCATCTGAATACCGATGTCAGCAACAGGTGACCCCGAACAGCATGCAAGCAGCGACGTCGCGTCGGCGCCTGCGGACTTCGCCTCGCTCTTGCAGGCGGCATTCGTGCATCATCAATCGGGCCGCGCGAGCGAAGCCGCCGCGCTCTACAAGCGCATCCTTCAGCACGACGGCCATCATGCCGACGCGATGCACTTTCTCGGGGTGCTCGCGTGCGACGTCGGTGATTTGCCGGCGGGCATCGATCTGATCGAGAAATCACTCCAGCTCTATCCGAACGCGATCTACTACAACAACCTCGGCAACATGCGCGCGCGCGGGCGAGATCTGCGCGGCGCGATCGACGCGTACCAGCACGCCATCGCGCTCGCGCCCGACTACGCCGAGGCGTACAGCAATCTCGGCTACGTACAGCGCGAAGCGGGTGACCCGATGTCCGCTATCGACAGCTGCGACACGGCAGTGCAGCTTAAGCCCTCGTATGCGGAAGGCTGGGTCAATCTGGGCAACGCGTTCTTCGATCTTGGCACGGACGACGCCGCGCTGCGTCATTACATGAAGGCACTGGAGCTGAATCCGAACCACGCGCAGGCTCACAACAACGTTGGCAACATCCTCGTGAAGTACGGCCGTCCCGCCGATGCCGAGCCCTGCTATCGCCGGGCGTTGATGCTGCAGCCGAACGTCGCGTTCCTGCACAACAACCTGGGCAGCGTGCTGCGCGATCAGGGCCGGCTCGACGAGGCGATCGCGAGCTACCGCCAGGCCGTCTCGCTCGATCCAGGCTACGCGGAAGCAAACAGCAACCTGCTGTTGCTGCTGAACACGCACCCCCGCGTTTCACAAACGGAGCAGCTGGAGGAGGCTCGCGCATTCGGCGCGCACCAGGCGGCAAAGGCGGGTCCGTACGAACACGTGCGGCCCACCGCGGGCGCGGCGAGGCGCCTGCGCGTCGGCTTCGTTTCCGGCGATCTTCACTCGCATCCCGTCGGCTTCTTTCTGGAAAGTGTGCTGCGGCACCTCGATCCCGCGCGGCTCGAACTGGTCGCATACGTGTCGCGCTTGCGCGAGGATTCGCTGACGCAGCGGCTCAAGTCGTGCTTCACCGCCTGGTACGACGTGTCGCGACTAGACGACGACGCCTGCGCGCGCCGCATCCACGTCGACGGCATCGACATCCTGGTCGATCTGTCGGGACACACAAACCACAACCGGCTCGCGGTGTTCGCGCGCAAGCCCGCGCCCATTCAGGCAACGTGGCTGGGCTACTTTGCGACGACAGGCATTGCGGCGATCGACTATGTCATCGCCGATCGCCATGTCTTGCCCGCCGACGAAGCCGCGCATTTCGTCGAAACGCCCTGGCGCCTGCCGCATGCCTATCTGTGCTTCACGCCGCCCGACGAAGCGATCGAAGCGGGACCTTTGCCCGCGCTCGAACGCGGCGCAATCACGTTTGGCTGCTTCAATCATCTCGTGAAGCTTAACGATGCGGTGATCGCGTTGTGGTCGCGCGTGTTGCATGCCGTGCCCAATGCACGGCTTCTGCTGAAGACGAAGCAACTCGACGATCCGTCCGTGCGAACCGCGACGCTCGAACGCTTCGGCGCACACGGCGTCGCCCGTGAGCAACTGATGCTCGAAGGCCAGTCGCCGCGCGCCGAACTGCTCGCATCCTACAACCGCATCGACATCGCGCTCGATCCGTTCCCTTACACGGGCGGCACGACATCCGTGGAAGCGCTGTGGATGGGCGTGCCTGTGCTCACGCGGCGCGGCGATCGCTTTCTGTCGCACGTCGGCGAAAGCATCCTGAACACCGTCGGACTGTCCGAATGGATTGCACGCGACGACGAAGACTACGTCGCGAAAGCCGTGTATTTCAGCGCGTCGATGGCGCAACTCGCCGGGCTCAGGGCGACGTTGCGGGACCGGCTGGCCGCATCGCCCTTGTGCGATGCACCGCTTTTCGCGCGTCACCTCGAAGACGCATTCCAGAACATGTGGGCTCTCCATGCAGCGGCCTCACACGACCACGCGCGCGATCGCCGGAGCGGCATCGCGGACTCAACATCATTAGAGGACGCCCCGGATCGAACCGGGCGCAATTTCGCATGAACGACGAAACTCAACTACACAACGGTTCGTGGCAACGCATTCCGACGCCGAATCTCGCCGAACGCGCCAATGCGGTCGAAGCCAATGCCGCCGAAGCCACCGCACGCAAACTGCAAGCGGCTGTCGAGCATCACGGGGCGGAGCGCTTCGACGAAGCCGAAGCGCTGTATCGCGAGATTCTCGCCAGCGATCCGAACCACGCGGACGCAATGCATCTGCTCGGGCTGATCGCGCATGAGTTCGGTCAGTACCATACGGCCTCCGAGCTGATCATGGCGGCGATCACGCGTAATCCGCAGGCGTTCTACTACTACAACCTCGGCAACGTGATGCAGGCCAACAACCGGCCCGCTGCGGCGGCCGAATGCTTCCGCCAGGCCATCGCGCTCAACGCCGGATATATCGACGCGTATAACAACCTGGGCATCGCTCAGCGCGCGTTGAAAGATCATCACGCGGCCGTCGAATCGTTTTGCCAGGTGATCAATCTGAAGCCGGATCATGCGCAGGCCTACAACAATCTCGCCAACACGCTGCTCGAACTCGACGAACTCGACGCCGCCATCGAAGCATGGCGCACCGCGACCACGCTGCGGCCCGATTTCGACGAACCGCGCAGCAACCTGCTGTTCGCGCTGAACTACCGCGAGCCGGTTTCCCCCGGCGCCTACCTCGAAGAAGCCCGCCAGTTCGGCGAGGCCGTTAGCGCACGCGCCACACCGTTCGATTCGTGGCTCGTCGAGGAGAGTCCGCGCGCGAGCCGCCCGCTGCGCGTCGGCATCGTGTCGGGCGACCTGAAGCAGCACCCCATCGGCTATTTCATTGAAAGCGTGCTGCACAATCTCGACCCCTCGCGCGTCGAGATCATCGCTTACCCGACACGGGAGCATGAAGACGCGTTGACAGCCCGCATCAAGCCGCGTTTTGTCGCGTGGACCAGTCTCGCGGGCATGAGCGATGCGCAGGCCGCGCAGCACATCCGCAGCGACGGCATCCACGTATTGATCGACGCATCGGGTCACAGCACGTACAACCGCCTGGGTGTGTTCGCGTGGAAGCCGGCACCCGTGCAGGTGAGCTGGCCGGGCTATTTTGCGAGCACGGGCGTGCGCGCGATCGATTACATCCTCGGCGATCCGCACGTGCTGCCTGAGGCCGAAGAAGCGCATTTCGTCGAGAAGGCGTGGCGCCTGCCCGACAGCTATCTGTGCTTCACGCCGCCCACGGCATCCATTCCGACGGGCACGCTGCCGATGCATTCGACGGGCCGCACGACGTTCGGCTACTTCGGCAACGTGACGAAGGTGACGGACGCGGTGGTGGACGTGTGGTCGAAAGTGCTGCAGGCCGTGCCTGGCTCGGTTCTGCTGCTGAAGTCGGGGCAACTCGATCACGAACACGTGCGGGACGCGTTTATCAAGCGCTTTGCCGTGGCCGGCGTGCCCGCGTCGCGGCTGATCATGGAAGGCCGCTCTGAGCGCAGCGAATATCTCGCCGCCTATCGCCGCGTCGACCTGATGCTGAGCCCGTTCCCGTATGGCGGCGGCACGACGACGGCCGAAGCATACTGGATGGGCGTGCCGGTGCTGTGCCGTCGCGGCGAGCGCTTCGTCACGCATATCGCGGAAACGATGTGCCATAACGTCGGCCTTGCTGACTGGATCGCCGGCGACGATGCCGCGTACGTCGACAAAGCCGTCGCTTTCGCCGCGGATCGCGAATTGCTGTCGGCGCTACGCAGCGGCCTGCGCGCGCAACTGCTGGCTTCGCCGCTGTGCGATGCGCCGCGCTTTGCCCGCAATCTCGAAGCGTCGCTGCATCAGATGTGGGAGCAGCACGTTGCGCACGCCGCGCAGGCGGCGCTGTGAGCGAGCAGTCGGTACTCGTCACGGGCGGCGCGGGGTTTCTCGGCTCGCATCTGTGTGACCGGCTCGTGGCAGCTGGCCACGACGTGATGTGCGTCGACAATTTTCACACGGGCAGCAAACAGACCATTCATCACCTGATCGGCAAGGTGAACTTCGAGCTGATCCGCCACGATGTGTGGCTGCCGCTCTACGTCGAGGCGGATCGCGTGTTCAACATGGCCTGTCCTGCCAGCCCGACGCATTACCAGAGTGATCCCGTTTCGACCGTGAAGACGGCGGTGCTCGGCGCGATCAACATGCTCGGGCTCGCCAAGCGCTGCAAGGCGCGCATCCTGCAGGCGTCGACGAGCGAAGTCTATGGCGACGCGCAGCAGCATCCGCAGCCAGAAACGTACTGGGGCAATGTCAATCCGAATGGTCCGCGTGCATGCTACGACGAAGGCAAGCGCTGCGCCGAAACGTTGTTCTTCGACTATCACCGGCAGCACGGCGTCGACATTCGCGTCGCGCGCATCTTCAACACGTACGGACCGCGCATGCGGCCCGACGACGGACGCGTCGTGTCGAACTTCATCATGCAGGCGCTGAACGGCGACCCGATCACGATCTACGGCAACGGCAGCCAGACACGCTCGTTCTGCTATGTCGACGATCTCGTCGATGGCCTGATGCGGCTGATGGATCAGGACGTCGAAGTCGGTCCCGTCAATCTCGGCAATCCGGGCGAAATCACGATCGGCGAACTCGCCGAGACGGTATTGCGCCTGACGGGCTCGCGCAGCCGCATCGAGTATCGGCCGCTGCCTTCGGATGATCCGGTGCAGCGACGCCCCGACATCGCCAAGGCGCGCCAGCAGCTCGACTGGACGCCCGGCGTCGCGCTCGAAGACGGCCTGAAAGAAACCATCGCGTATTTCCGAAAGTGGGTGAAGTCATGACCGTCGATCTCATCGAGGCGAAGTGCCCCGTCTGTTCCGGCTCGGTGGCCGCGCGCTTCTTCCCCGCGGGCGAGCAGACGCTTGCGACGCTCGCGTGGCCGGCATCGGCCGAAGCCGCCAGGGAACTGCCGCGCCACCCGCAGGATTTCGTGCAATGTCCGGCCTGCACGCATGTGTGGAACTGCCGCTTCGAATACGCGGCGATTCCGTACGAACGCAATCCGAACCGGATGTTCAACAACGGCGCGATCTGGAAGGGGTATCTCGCGCAAACGCGCGACCTGCTGCTTGATCATTTGCCAGACGCACCGCATGTCGTCGAGATTGGTTGCGGCGAAGGTCACTTCGTGCGCGGACTCGCGCAGTCGCGGCCGGGCGGACGCTTCGTCGGCTTCGATCCGAATGCAGCTCCAGAAACGGGACACGGCGTCGAGTTTCATCCGCGCCTCTTCGAACCGCTCGCCGACATGCCCGCGTTCAAACCGGACGCCGTCGTGATCCGGCACGTACTCGAACATCTGACGGAGCCTGCGCAACTGCTCGAAGCGCTAGCCTGGGGCGCGATGTCGACGGGCCGCGATGGCTGGCTGTTCGCCGAGGTGCCCTGCATCGACCGCGTGTTCGAGACGCATCGTCTCGCCGATTTCTTCTACGAACACGTGTCGCATTTCACGACTGAATCGTTCCGCACGCTGATGTCGCGCGCGGGCGAGATCGTGGCGCTGGCGCACGGCTACGACGGCGAGGTGATCTACGCGCTGGTGAAGCTCACCGTGCCCGCGCCGCTTCGCGCGCGCGCAAAGGCTGCGGCCCAGTTCGCGTCGCGCACGTTGACGAGCCGCGAAACGATCGCGCAACAGCTGTCGCAGCTGAGCGAATCGGGCCGTCGCGTGGCGATCTGGGGCGGCACCGGCAAGGCGGCAGCATTCATTCATCATTACGGCGCTGATGCACAGCGCTTTCCCCTCGTGGTCGATTCCGACCCGGGCAAGGTCGGCACGTTCGTGCCGGGCACGGGACAGCGCATCGAATACCGCGACGTGCTGAAAGCATCGGATGTCGACGTGATCGTCATTCCGACGCAATGGCGCGCGCGGGACATCATCGCCGAAATGTCGCGCGAAGGCATCGCGGCGCGGCAGGTGATGATCGAGCACAACGGCGCGCTGATCGACTTCTTCGCGCAAGCGCATCCCTATTGAGTACAAGTGCGCCGCCATGGACATGCACGACATCGCGCAACAGCTGACTGCCGCGCTCGACCATCATCAGGCCGGTCGGCTTCAGCACGCGCAGGCGTTGTACGACGCGATTCTTCACGCCGCGCCCGGACAATGCGATGCACTGCATTTTTCCGGCATGCTTGCGTGTCAGACGGGGCGCGCCGACCACGGACTCGCGCTGATGCGGGCATCGATCGCGGCTAATCCGAATGCCGTCTACTACAACAACCTGGCGAACGCGCTGCGGGAGGCCGGCTTGCGGTCCGAAGCGATCGAGGCATACCGCCGCGCCACCCAGCTCAAACCGGATTACGCGCAAGCGCACAGCAATCTCGGCAACGCGCTGCGCGAAGCCGGCGATGCGCGAGCCGCGAAGGAAAGCTGCGAGCAGGCTATCGCGCTTCTGCCGGACTACGCCGAAGCACACAACAATCTCGGTAACGCGCTGAAGGCGCTGGGCGATCTGGAGAGCGCCACGCTCGCGTACCGCAAGGCCGTGTCGATTCGCGCGGACTACGCCGAAGCGTTGAGCAACCTGGGGCATGTCGAGGCGGCGCGCGGCAGGCTCCATGAATCGGCCGACGCGTTTCGCCGCACGCTCGCGCTCGTGCCGCGTCATCTCGCGACGCACGAAAGCCTGAGCGCGGTTTTGCAGGCGAGCGGCGATATCGCGAGCGCAATCGAAAGCCTGCGGCACGCCGTGCAGCTCGATCCCGCCGACGCCGCGCGGCAGCGCAAGCTCGCTCAACTGTTGCGCGAGCAGCGGCGCTTCGACGAGGCGGAGCAATGTCTGACGGCGGCCATCGCGCGCCAGCCGAACGACGCATCCGGTTACGCCGAACTCGGCGACGTCTATCAGGAGTGCGGCAAGATCGAAGCGGCCGTGCTGTGCTATCGCGCAGCCGCCGATCTGTCTCCCGGCAACGCGAGCGTGCATCACCGGCAGGCTGTCGCGCTGCTCAAGCTCAGGCGCGCCGACGAAGCGATCGTGAGCGCCCGGCGCGCCGTCGCGCTCGATCCGGCATCGGCCGTCGCGCGCATCAACCTCGGCGACGCGCTGAGTCTCGCCAACGACGCCGACGGCGCAATAGAAGCCTATCGTCAAGGCATCGCGCTCGACCCCGAACTCGAACTCGCGCACAACCGGCTGCTCTTCGATCTCGCGACCCACGCGCCGACTTCGCCGCTCGTCACGCTCGCCGCCGCGCGCGAGTTCGGCCAGCGCATGACGACGCGCGCGCAGCGCATCCCGCATGCGCGCCGTTATATCGATGGACGTCCGTTGCGCATCGGCTTCGTGTCGGGCGATCTGATGCTGCATCCCGTCGGCATCTTCCTCGAGTCCGTGATGCAGCATTTCGCGGACGGCAGCTTCGAACTGGTCGCGTATCCGACGCAGACGCGCGAAGACGACATCACGGCCAGGCTGAAGCCGCGCTTCGCCGCCTGGCGAAGCATCGCCGGTCTCGGCGACGCGCAGGCGGCACATCTGATTCGCGAAGACGCGATCGATATTCTCGTCGACCTGTCGGGCCACACCGTGCACAACCGCCTGCCCGTGTTCGCCTGGAAGCCGGCGCCGCTGCAGGTCAGCTGGCTCGGCTACTTCGGCACGACAGGTCTGCCGCAGATGGACTATGTGCTCGGCGACCGCTTCGTGACGCCGGTCGAAGAAGCGTCGCACTACCTCGAACGGTTGTGGCGCCTGCCCGACAGCTATTTGTGCTTTACGCCGCCGGACGTCCGCGTCGAAGTCGGACCGTTGCCGGCGCTTGCCAACGGGCATCCGACCTTCGGCTACTTCGGCAAGCTCGTGAAGGTGACGCCGCATGTCATCGGCGTGTGGTCGCGAATTCTGCACGCCGTGCCCGACGCGAAGCTGATGCTGAAAGCGCATGAACTCGACGCACAGCACGCGCGCCGCACCATGATCGAGCGGTTTGCGCGTCATGACATCGACGCGTCGCGTCTGATTCTCGAAGGCGGCTCGCCGCGCGAAGCGTATCTCGCCGCGTATAACCGCGTCGATATCGTGCTGAGCCCGTTTCCGTACCCAGGCGGAACGACGACTGCGGAAGCGCTGTGGATGGGCGCGCCCGTGCTCGCGCTCAAGGGCGACCGCTTTGTCACGCATATCTGCGAAAGCCTGTTGCATGCGGGCGGCCTGCCCGAATGGATCGCGGCGGACGAATCCGGCTACGTGGACAAGGCCGTCGCATTCGCCGCGCAACGCGAGCCGCTCGCGGCGCTGCGCGCGAGGCTTCGGGGCCATGTTCTGACATCGCCGCTGTGCGATGCGCGGCGTTACGCGAGCAACCTGAAGGAAGCGTTCGAAGGCATGTGGGCGGAACACGTCGCATCCGGTGGCGCCTGAGACGACGCGGTATCGGTACGCGCATTGATAGAACGGACACGACATGCAGGATCATTCGATCATTCTGAACACAGCACTGGCGCATCATCAGGCGGGACGGCTCGGCGAAGCGAAGGCAATCTACGACCAGATTCTTCACGCCAATCCGCGTCATCCGGACGCCCTGCATTTTCTCGGTTTGCTCGCCTGCCAGATCCGCCAGTACGATGCGGGCATCACGCTGATGCGCGAGTCGATTGCCCTTCATCCGAATGCGATCTACTTCAACAACCTCGGCAACGCGCTGCGCGAACACGGCGAGCTGAAGCAGGCGATCGACGCGTATCGTCAGGCCGTCGCGCTCAATGCCGGGTATGCCGAAGCGCACAACAACCTGGGCAACGCGCTGCGCGAGGACCGTCAACCGGAAGCGTCGATGCACAGCTGCACGCAGGCCATCGAATTGCGGCCCAATTACGCCGAGGCCTATAACAACCTTGGCAACGCGCTGAAAGATACGGGTGACCTCGAAAGCGCGGCGCGCAGCTACGAAAAGGCGATTGCGTGTCGCGCCGACTACGCCGAAGCGCACAACAACCTCGGCAATGCGTTGATGGAGCAGGGCCGTTTCGAGGAGGCAATCCACAGCTATCGCCGCGCAATCGAGTGCGATCCGAATCGCGCGTTGATGCACAACAGTCTGGGTGTGCTGCTGATTGCGCGCTGCGATCTCGTCGGCGCGGCGGCGAGCCTGCGGCGCGCTATCGAACTGGACCCGCGCAAGCCGGGCGTGCACAACAATCTCGGCAACACGCTGCGCGATCTCGGCGACCGCGAAAACGCGGCGCGGCACTACACGATCGCAATGGAGCTGGCCAAAGAGGTGATCGAGCGGCACACGGGCAGGCTCGGGCCGCAAGCCTCGACGCCGGGCGGTCCCGCTGCTGACCCGCAGATGTCGCTCGCGCAGGCGTACGGCGCGCTCGGCAACGCATGGTTCGGCCTGTTCCGCTATGAAGAAGCCATCGAGAACTATCAGCGCTCGCTCGAACTCGACGCAGACGAGAGTGAGGTGCATCACAATCTGGCCATCGCGTATCTCAAGACGATGCGCGCCGAAGCGGCGCTCGCCCATGCGCGCAAGGCGCTCGAACTGAAGGATGGCTCCGCGATCCTGCATGTCAATCTCGGCGACGTGCTGCGCGCGCTCGGCGATCTTGAAGGCGCGGTGCGCTGTTATCGCAGCGCGATCGCGAGATCTCCCGATTCTGATACGGCTCACACGGCGTTGCTCTTTTGTCTCGCCAGCACGGCGCTGCAAACCGTCGACGAATATCTCGCCGATGCAATCCGGTACGGCGAACGGGTTGCGTCCGGCACGAAGCGCTTCGAGCATGCGCGTGCGCCGCGCGGCACGCGGCCGTTGCGCGTCGGCTTCGTCTCCGGTGATTTGCGCGTGCATCCCGTCGGCATCTTTACGGAAAGCGTGCTGCAGCATCTGGATCGCTCGCGCGTCGAACTGATCGCCTATCCGACGAGCGACGTCGAAGACGACACCACGGCGCGACTGAAACGGCTATTCGGCGAGTGGAGGCCGCTGACGGCCCTGCCGCGCGAAACCGCTGCGCAGGTGATATTCAACGACAACATCGATATTCTGTTCGACATGTCCGGGCATACGGCATTCAACCGGCTGCCTGTGTTCGCCAGCAAGCCGGCGCCCGTCCAGGTGACGTGGCTGGGCTTCTTCGCGTCGACAGGCGTCAAGGAAATCGATTACGTGTTCGGCGACCGCTACGTGCTGCCGCCTGAAGAAGAGCATCACTTCATCGAGAAGCCGTGGCGCATGCCTGACGGCTATCTGTGCTTCACGCCGCCCGAGCACGATCTGAACGTGGGCGAGTTGCCCATGCGGCGAGACGGCATCGTCACGTTCGGTTATCTGGGCAAGCTCGCGAAGATGACGGACGAAGTGATCGATCTGTGGGTAAAGGTGCTGCGCGCGGTGCCGGATTCGCGTCTGCTCGTAAAGGCGCATGAACTCGATCGCGGGCTTGCCGTCGAGGCCACGGCCGCGCGCTTCGCCGCGCGCGGCATCGACGCTTCGCGCCTGCTGCTGGAAGGCGGCTCGCCGCGCAAGGAATATCTCGCCGTGTTCAATCGCATCGACATCGTGCTTAGCCCGTTCCCCTATCCCGGCGGCACTACGACGGCGGAAGCGCTATGGATGGGCGTGCCCGTCGTCGCGATGAAGGGGCAGCGGTTTCTCGGCCATATCTGCGAGAGCGTGTTGCACGCAGCGGGCTTCGGTGACTGGATCTGCGTCGACGAAGCGAGCTATATCGACAAGGTGCGCGAAGTGACGGCCGACGCCGATGCGCTCGCCTCGCTGCGCGGGCGACTGCGCGAGCGTCTGCTCGCGTCGCCGCTGTGCGACGCGAAGCGCTTCGCGCGCAACTTCGAACGGGCGCTCGACGGGATGTGGCAGGCGTACGAAGAGGGTGTGGCGCAAGGTTGACACACGAACACCTGGTTCAAGCAAAAGGCTCGCGTTGCATGACGCGAGCTTTTTTCATGGCGGCGGAAAGCCGCGTGGTGCGCGGCAAGACGAAAAAAAAAAGCTGCATTGCTGCAGCTTTTCGAATCCGCGCTGTTGTTGTTCGTTGCGTCGCGCGGTGTCTTTCAGAACGTGATGTCTTGCCGATTCAGAGCATGCCCGTGCGGTGATACAGGCTCACCGACTTGATGCGCTGCAGCGCTTCGCCATGCTGCTGGCTCAGCCGCTCCATGCCGCTGCGCGTCTGCAGCGTGATGGCCGCGTCCATCCGCTGAATCGTGCGGATCTTTTCGAGCGCTTCCGGGGTTTGCTGCGGCTCGAGCGTCATCAGAAGCGGCGAACGCTCATCGACGATAGCCGACGCGCGCAGCCAGTCCTGCTGCGAAACCGCGTCTTCGAGAGCGCGGGTCAGGTCGAGGGCGCGGGCCAGGGAATCGTGCATATGAGTTCCTTGCTGAGGATCGGCGGGACGTGTGTTACTTGCTGTTCAACGTGCCCGACACGCCGCCGCCGCCGAACAACTGGTTCAGGTACTGCGTGTTGTTCGCCATCTGCGACATCAGCGTGTCCAGCGCGGTGAACTGCGCGTTGTACTGCGTGGTCAGCGTGCTCTGATAGTTCGTGAGCTGGGTCGCCTGATCCGACAGATTGCTTAGGTCCTTGTTCAGTGCGGCCGTGCGCTGGTCGATCGTGCCGCTCGTCTGCGTGTACGTGGTGATGAAGGCGTTCAGCGCCTGGCCGATGCCGTTCGTCGTGTTGAACGCTGCCGACACAGCCGTGCTATTCGTGGTCAGGGCCGTCTGCAGTGCGTCGGAGTCGACGGAGAGCGTACCGTCGTGATTCAGGTTGATGCCGATCGACGAAAGGCTGATCGTCTTTCCGCCGACATTGATGCCGTTTGCGACCAGGCCGCCAAGGCCGTTGGTGATCGTGTTCGTCATCGAGTCGCCGAGCAGGGGACCTGCCTGCGAACCCGTTGCCTGCGTCGGGTCCCACGTGAGGCTCGTTTCCGTCGAAATATACGCGTTATACGCGGTGACGAAGTTGTTGATCGCCTTGGTCGAAGCTGTCGTGTCGTTGGTGATCGAGATGGTTTGCGTGCTGAGTGCGCTGGCGCCGGACAGGTCGATCGAGACGCCGGTCAGCGCGCTCGTGATCACGTTGGATGCGCTGGTGATGTTGTTGCCGTCGATCGAGAACGCTGCGTCCTTGCCCGGCGTGACCTGCGTGAAAGCCGCCGTGTTCAGGCCGGCGTCGACGCCGGCGCCCGCCGTCACCGTGACGGTATTGGCCTGGCCCGTCTTCGTCGAAGTCAGCACGAGGTGCTGGCCATCGGCTGCCGTGATGACGGATGCCGACACGCCCGGATTGCTGCCCGACGTGTTGATCGAGTTGGCGATGCTCGACAGCGTATCGGTCGACGACACATTGATCTGCATGCTGCCCGTGCCGACGCCGATGGTCAGCGTGCCAGTGCCGAGGCTCGCATTCGTTGCGTAAGCCTGCGACGAAATCTTGTTCGCCGTCGCGATGTTGGTCACGGACAGCGTGTAGTTGCCGGCCACGGCGCCCTTGCCGGGCGTGGCCGTTGCCGTGACGCCCGTGGTCGTGGCGCCGCCCGCGCCCGTGACGGCGACGGCGAGCTGGTTGAGCGCCGTGCCGTCCGACAGGCCGCTCAGCGCCGTCTGCAGCGACGAGAGCGCCGATTTGATCTTGCCGATTGCAGACAGTTCGGCATTGTCCGAGTTCTGCTTGTTCGCGATTTGCGACGATTGAGCCGCCGTTTTCGCCGTTACGAGCGCCGACACCAGCGAGTCAACATCGAGGGTCGACTTGGTCGAGCCACTGATAATGGACTGTGCCGCCTGTTGTAGCAGGGAGGTGATGTCGCTTGATGAGGTCGCGGTCGACGTTGTGGTCATGCGGGTACTCCGATTGGCGAAGCGGAAGGCAGTTTGATCTCGGCGCTCAAATGCATGATGGGAGGCGAACCTCCCAACCATGCTTCTCTGTTACGTGCGAAAGCCGGGAGCGAGCCGCGGCTTCCGGAGCGGCGCCGTACGGCGCGCCGCGCGTCCTCAGTCTTACTGGAGGAGCTTCAGAACTTGCTGCGGCATCGAGTTCGCTTGTGCCAGAACCGAGATACCCGCTTGTTGCAGAACCTGAGCCTTCGACAGGTTCGCCGTTTCCGTCGCGAAGTCTGCG
>NZ_JACFYJ010000142.1:0-16016 GCF_037126505.1 Paraburkholderia bengalensis | reverse complement strand
CGCGCGCGCCGCTCGCGCCGCTCGTCCCGGCTGGGCCGTCCGCCGCGTCGGGACCGGCGACCGTCCTCGTCGCCGACGACAACGAAGTCAACCGTAAAGTGCTCGCGAAGCAACTCGACGTGCTCGGCTATCGCTGCCTCGTCGCGAGCTCCGGCGACGAAGCGCTGGCGTTGCTCGCGCGCGAAGCCGTCGATCTGTTAATCACCGATCTGCAAATGCCCGGCATGGACGGCGTCGAGCTTGCCCGTCGGGTCGATGCGATGTTGGGCGGCTCCGCCCGCGCGCTGCCCATCGTCCTGATGTCGGCGAATGCCGATGCGCCGCTCGCCGGCGCGGAGCGCGCGCTATTCGGCGCGATTCTCGTCAAGACGTCCCGTTTGAGCACGCTCGGCGCAGCGCTCGAACGTCTGTTGCCCGCATGCACGCGGCCCCGCCCGGCGCACGTCACGCCGCGACTCGAAAGCCATGACTTTACCGCGCTCGATTCGCTCGCGGCACAGGGCATCGACGTCGACGCGCTCCTGCGCGAATGGCACACGGCGATGGAAAGCGACCTTGCGCAGTTCGCCGCGTGCCGCGCGTCCCACGACGAGGCCGCCATACGACGCGCGCTGCACAGGCTCGCGGGCGCGGTCGGCATCGTCGGCGATCGCGGCCTGATGGATGCGCTGGAGCATGCGAGCGGCGCGCGCCGCCTTGCAGGCGATGTGCTGCTCGACGGACTCGTCACGCGCATCAGAACGTTGATGCAGCGCCTCGAGAATCGCGTGTCGCGGCGGACCTTCGCGCCATGAGCGCGACCGCGCGCGGACGATAAAAGGCCCGCAGAACGCGGGCCCAAACTCCGCGAAACACGATGGAGACGATCAGAGAACCGTGTGCGGATTGCGCGGCCGGTTGGTGCGGCCTTGGGGAAGGCCGCGCAGTCGCGCTATGGGTCAGTATAGGGCGATTATTTGTCTGTGCAGGAGAAAATGCCTGCTTTCTCGCTAGCAAGTATTAATTGCCGGGACACCAACGATAGACGGCGCTTTGCCGGAGTCGCTCTGCTCGACACGCTTTGCTGGCCCGATTTTCAGACCAGCAGTTCGCCAAGGCACTCGTTCAGACGATGAATGGCCAGCGTCACGCACGGCAGCAATGCGTCGACGGCAGATGCATCGTGCGCTCGCGCGGCGCGTTCGAGCGTGCCCGCGAGGGCGATTTCCAGCCGGCATTGCAGCATGCACAAAGACCCCGCCAGTCGATGCGTGGCGCGCCCGAGATCGTCCCACGCGTCGCTTTCACGCGCGGCCGTCATGAAGCGCAGCGCCGCGCGATTCGTATCGATCAGCATGCTCGTGACGTCGCGCGCGACGTCACGATCGCCCAGAGCGAGCGCATCGATCGTTTCCCGCAACGCGCTAGCGCCCGGCACCTGGCCGCGCGCTCTGCGGATGCACGCTGAGGCCATCACCGCGCGACGGCGATGCCGCAGCGCCGCGCGAAATCGACGAGATCCACCAGCGTTTCGACCCCCACCTTGTTCATCAGGCGCGTCTTGTGGCTGCTGACCGTCTTGTTGCTGATGAACAGCGCGTCGCCGATGGACTTGTTCGACATGCCTTTGGCGAGCATCTGCAGGATCACCAGTTCCTTGTCGGACAGCATGTCCAGCCGGCGCTCCTCGACCTGCGCGTGCGCGGGCACGATGCCGCCCGTCGATGGCGCGACGGGGAACACGCTGTAGCCCGACAGTACTGCTTCGACGCTGCGCATGATCTCCCTCACGTCCTGTGACTTGCTGACGAACCCTTGTGCGCCCGCGCGCATCGCGCGCGAAACGAATGTGCTGGAATCGTGGCTCGACAAAATCACCACGCGCATGGCGGGATGCGCGGTTTTCAGGCGCGCGAGTACATCAAGGCCATTTATGCGGGGAATATCCAGATCGAGAATGATGAGATCAGGTGTGTATTGACGCGCCATTTCCATGGCCGATTGACCATTGTCCGCTTCAAATACTTCCCGGGTACCGAGCAATTGCAGCAGATGCGTCCTGATTACCAGACGAAATGCAGGATGATCGTCCACGATCAATATTGAAGCCAACGTCCTATCTCCAGATATTCATTAGATTTCGCACGCAATACCGGTTGCAAGCGCAACCTGTCGTCGTTTGCATGCCGCTTTACAGCGAACATTCTAAACATTACGAACTCGCTTTTGGTGCGGAATATTCTGCATTCCATAAGGTCGTCGATTATCTTCTTTCATACGATTTCCGGAGCTCCCCGCTATCGTGCGAATCCATGAAAGAGAAAATGCAAAGAAACAAATTCGCAGGCGAATTTTCTCTTTCCCGCCTGACGCATCTGTCGCTCGCGCGATTCGCTCGCAAATCGCATACGGACAAGGCACATCGACGCACCTGCGGTAAACCCGCTTGAATTTAACTAACTCATCAATTAAGCTCCGGTCCATGAACACGAAATGCCCACCATCCAAGCCGCGCGGCCGCCGCCCCGCCGTCGAAAATTTCGACGTACGCGAGCATCTGCTCGACACGGCAACGCGGCTTTTTTCCGAGCGCGGCATCGCGGCCACCACCGTGGCGCAGATCGCGGCCGGGGCGGGCGTCACATCGGCGCTGGTGCACTACTACTTCACGAATCGCGAGACCTTGCTCGATGCAATCGTCGAAGAAAGGCTCGCGCCGTCGATTGGCTTTGTCTGGAGCGCGGCCGCGAACGGTTCCGACGCCGACCCGTTCACGATGGTCGGCGAGTTCGTCACGCGTCTGTTCGACGTAACGGCGCGCATGCCGTGGGTGCCCGCGCTGTGGCTGCGCGAAGTCGTCAATGAAGGCGGCATGCTGCGCGAGCGGATGGTCACGCGCATTCCGTTCGACAACATCAAGCGCTTCGGCGCACGCATCAAGGAAGCGCAACACGCGGGCGCCGTGAATGCCGAACTCGATCCGCTTCTGATGTTCAATTCGATCATCGCGCTCGTCATGCTGCCGCAGGCGGCCGCGACGCTGTGGAAGAGCATTCGCGGCTTCGCTCCCATCGAGCGCGACACGCTGCAGCGGCACGTCACGGCATTGCTGCTCGGCGGCATGAGCCCGCCTCCCGCTTCCGCTGCAACTGCCGCGCGCAAGAGGGCACGCCGCCCGTCCACGAGGCCCAGGTCATGAAGCCATCCTGTCCATGCGCGCGCGGCGCGCGCTTCGCCGCTCTCGTCGCCGTGCTGGCGGCCTGCGGCGCGCTCGCCGCGTGCTCGCATCGCGCCGACAACACCTGGCAAGGCTACGTCGAAGGCGAGTTCGTCTATCTCGGCTCGTCGCAGTCGGGCAAGCTGACGCAACTCGACGTCGCACGCGGTCAGGAGATCGCGGCGAGCGCGCCCGTATTCGCGCTCGAATCCGTCGATGAAACGGCCGCGCTGCAACAGGCGCAGCAACAGCTCGCCGCCGCGCGCGCGCAATTGGCGGACATCCAGACGGGCAAGCGCCCGCCTGAAGTCGACGTGACGAAGGCGCAGCTCGCACAGGCCGTGGCGAACGCGCGCAAGGCCGCGCTGCAATTGACGCGCGACGAAGCGCAGTATCGCGTGGGCGGCATTCCGAAGGGCCAGCTCGACGACACGCGCGCCGCCGCCGACGCCGCCGACGCGCAGGTGCGCGAACTGACGCACGAAGTCGCTGTTGCGAGGCTGCCGGGCCGCTCGCAGCAGTTGCTTGCGCAGGCCGCGCAAGTCGAAGCGGCGCAGGCGGCCGTCGCGCAGGCGCAATGGAAGCTCGACCAGAAGCGCGTAAGCGCGCCCGCTAAAGGACGCGTCTACGACACGCTGTATCGCGTCGGCGAATGGGTGCAGGCGGGCAATCCCGTCGTGCAGATGCTGCCGCCTCAGAACGTGAAGGTGCGCTTCTTCGTGCCCGAGACGGTGGTCGGCTCGCTCGCGCCCGGCCGCGCACTGACCATTCATTGCGACGGCTGCGCATCGGACGTAAAGGCGAAAATCACTTACGTGTCGAGCGCGGCGGAATACACGCCGCCCGTCATCTACAGCAATGAGAGCCGCGCGAAGCTCGTATTCATGGTCGAAGCGCACCCGTCCGTCGACGATGCGCCGCGCCTGCATCCGGGCCAGCCCGTTTCGGTGACGCTGCAATGAGCGCGCAGAACGATTCGCCGCCGCACACGCCGCAGCCACCGAACGCCTCGCGAGGCGCGCTCGCGATCGACGTGCACAACCTGAACAAGCACTTCGGTGATAAACCCGTCGTCAACGACGTATCGCTGCAGGTCGCGCATGGCGAGATCTTCGGTTTTCTCGGGCCGAACGGCAGCGGCAAGACAACCTCGATCCGTCTGATGTGCGGCCTGCTCACGCCGGACTCCGGCAGCGGCACCTGTCTGGGCTACGACATCGTGCGCGACAGCGCAAAGATCAAGCGCAACGTCGGCTATATGACGCAACGCTTCTCGTACTGGGAAGACATGACGATTCGCGAGAACCTCGATTTCGTCGCACGAATCTATCAGATGCGCGATCGCAAGGAGAAGGTCGATCGCGCGCTCGAAGCGCTCGGCCTGCACTCGCGCGCCGACCAGATGACGGGCGCGCTGTCGGGCGGCTGGAAGCAGCGGCTCGCACTCGCCGCGTGCATGTTGCACGAGCCGAAGCTGCTGCTGCTCGACGAACCGACGGCAGGCGTCGATCCGACGGCACGCCGCGACTTCTGGGAAGAGCTGCACCGGCTCGCGGCGCAGGGCATATCCGTGCTGGTCAGCACGCATTACATGGACGAAGCGGAGCGCTGTCACAAGCTCGCGTATATCGCGTACGGCAAGCTGCTCGCGCAGGGCACCGCGCAGCAGGTCATCGATTCGCAGGCGCTCGCGACGTGGGCGATACACGGCGAGCATCTCACCGAGTTGTCGGCGACGCTGCGCGACACGCCCGGTGTCGATCAGACCGTCGTGTTCGGCTCCGCGCTGCATGCGAGCGGCCACGATCATGCTGCCCTCGAAAAAGCGATCAGGCAGGCCACGTCCCATTTGTCCGTGCGAGTCGAGCCGATCGAAACCGGACTCGAGGACGTCTTCATCTACATGATGAGCCGCTCAACCGACAACTACGGAAAACCATCGTGAACCGATTTTTCTCCGTGACGCGCTGGTGGGGCATCGTCCTCAAGGAGTTCATTCAGCTGCGGCGCGACCGCATCACGTTCGGCATGATCGTCGGCTTGCCGATCGTTCAGCTCGCGTTGTTCGGCTTTGCGATCAACACCGATCCGAAGCAACTGCGCACAGCCGTCATCGTCAGCGATCAAGGGCCGTTTTCGCGCAGCTTCGTCGCGGCGATGAAGAACTCCGACTACTTCCACATCGTCGACACGCTGCCCGACGACGAAGCGGGACGCCAGGCGCTTGCGCGCGGCGATGTGACTTTCGTCGTGTCGATTCCCGTCGATTTCTCGCGCCGGCTGCTGCGCGGCGAACGGCCTTCGCTGCTGGTCGAAGCCGACGCGACCGATCCCACCGCGACGCAGGCGCCCCTCGCCGCGCTGCCGGAGATTGCGCGCTCGGTGGCCGACAAGGACATCACGGGACCCCTCGCGCATCTGAACGGCGCACCTGCCGCGTTCGACGTGCAGGTGCACAAGCTCTACAACCCCGAAGGTGTGACGCAGTACAACGTCGTCCCCGGCCTGATGGGCACGATCCTCACGCTGACGATGGTGATGATGACGGGCCTCGCGATGACGCGCGAACGCGAGCGCGGCACGATGGAAAATCTGCTCGCGACGCCCGTGCTGCCGCTCGAAGTGATCGCGGGCAAGCTGGTGCCGTATATCGCCATCGGGCTCGTGCAGTCATCGATCATTCTCACGGCGGCGCGTTTTGTCTTTCACGTGCCGTTCGTCGGCAGTCTGGTGGCGCTGTATGTCGCGGCGCTGCTGTTCATCGCGGCGAACCTGACGGTGGGCATCACGCTTTCGTCGATCGCGCAGAATCAGTTGCAGGCCATGCAGCTGACCATCTTCTACTTTTTGCCGAGCCTGCTGCTGTCGGGCTTCATGTTTCCGTTCGCGGGCATGCCCGTATGGGCGCAATGGATCGGCAACCTGCTGCCGCTCACGTACTTCAACCGGCTCGTGCGCGGCATTCTTCTGAAGGGCAACGGCTGGGCGGATCTGTGGCCGTCGGTGTGGCCCGTCGCCGTGTTCACCGTCATCGTGATGGCGATTGCCGTGCGCTTCTATCGGCGCACGCTGGACTAGGAGGTCGACGATGAAACGCTGCATGCTGCTGTCCGCGCTGATTCTCTGCGGCTGCGCGGTCGGCCCCGACTTCCGCTCGCCCGCCGCGCCCGACACGGCGTCGTACACGCGCGACGCCCTGCCCGCGACCACGCAAGCGGCAGGCGCCGCGCAAACGATCGTCGCCGCCCGCAACGCGCTGCCGACGTGGTGGACCCAGTTCCGCTCCGGCGCCCTCGACCGCCTCGTCGATACGGCGTTGCGCAACAGTCCGACACTCGACGAAGCGCGCGGAAAGCTCGTCGAAGCACGCGAGAATTACATCGCGCAAGCCGGCGCAACCGAGTTCCCCACCATCGACGCGAAGCTCTCGGGCACGCGTCAAAAAGTGGACCCCACCGCGTTCGGCATTCCCAATGTGCCGAACACAGCGCCGTTCACGCTGTTCAATGCGTCGGTGAGCGTGTCGTACCTGCTCGATGTGTTCGGCGGCAACCGGCGCGCGCTCGAAGCACTGCTCGCTCAGGTGGATTATCAAAGCTATGAACTGGATGCCGCGCGCCTCGCGCTTGCAGGCAACGTCGTATCGACGGCGATCCGGCGCGCGTCGCTGCAGCAGCAGCTTGCATTGACGCAGCAACTCGCCGACGCGCAGGCGCAACAGCTGGGCATCATCGAAGGACGCTATGCGGCAGGCGGCGTCGCGCAGCTCGACGTGCGCACGCAACGCACGTTGCTCGCGCAGACACGCGCGCAATTGCCGCCGCTCGCGACGCAACTCGCGCAGGCCGATCATCAGCTCGCGATCCTGGTCGGCCGCGAGCCGTCGAAGGCGGATTTCAGCGGCATCACGCTCGATGCGCTGCAATTGCCCGACACCGTGCCCGTCACGCTGCCTTCGACGCTCGCGCGCGAACGGCCCGACATCCGCGCTTCGGAGGCGCTGCTGCATCAGGCGAGTGCGAACGTCGGCGTGGCGACGGCGAATCTGTATCCGCAATTCGTGGTGTCGGCGGGCGTCGGTTCACAGCGAACCCGCGTCGAGGATGTCGTGAATGGGCTGAACGTGTGGAACATCGGGTTGAATCTGACGCAGCCGATTTTTCATGGCGGTGAACTGCGCGCGAAGCAACGCGCTGCGCAAGCTGCCTACGATGCCGCGTTCGCATCGTATCGACAGACGGTGCTGCAGGCGCTGCAACAGGTCGCCGATTCGCTGCACGCATTGAACGACGACGCGCATGCGCTGCAGGCGCGCGACGAAGCGGCGTCGGAGGCGCAGGCGAGCGTGCGGATCGCGCAGGGTCAATATGCGGCGGGCGGCGTCAGTCAGTTCGGGTTGATCGACGCGCAGCGGCAAGCGTTGCAGACGGCGCTCGACAGGACGCGCGCGCAGGCCGATCGTCTCGCGGATACGGCGGCGCTGTTTCAGGCGCTAGGCGGCGTGACGCCCGATGTACCCGATGCGCAGACCGCGGGGCGCTAGCGCGCGGTGCTTCCGGAAAAAAATAAACCCGGCCGAGGCCGGGTTTGTCGTCATGCGCGACTCTGCTGCTTATCGGCGCCGAAAGAGCCGGATCACGAACAGCAGGATCACTGCGCCGATGAACGCCGTGATGATCGAACCGATCCATCCGCCGCCAAGCGAGATATGCAGCGCGCCCGACAGCCAGCCGCCGATAAACGCGCCGACAATCCCAACCACGATATCGATGATCACGCCGAAGCCGCCGCCCGCCACGAGCACGCTCGCGAGCCAGCCCGCAACGCAGCCGATGATCAACCATGCAATGAGTCCGTGTTCCATGTTTTTCCCAGATCTGTGCTTTGAGTTATCGGAGCAAGGTGGCGCGATTGCGACACCGCGCTCCGCTTGATGCCACACGTGTGGTGGTCGGTAGTTGTACAGCAGCGCGGGATCGGGGTTGTTAACGTTTGTGAAGGCGGCACGATCTCAGCGATCGAGATACATCACCATGTGTTCTTCATCGTAGAAACTGCCATCGACGCATAAGGCGCGCGGCTCTATGCCATAGGCTGCAAAGCCCATCGACTGATAGAGTTGCCGCGCCCGATGGTTCTCCGTATTCACAGTGAGCAATATCTGTCCCGTACCCTGCTTGCGAGCGTGAGCGAACGCCCGGTTCAGCAACTTCCGGGCAACGCCTGACTTGCGATATGCAGGGCGAACGAACACGCCCCAAAGAATCGCCTTGTGGCTCGTCTGCGTGAGCGCCTCGCGCCGCAGGCCAGCTATAGCAAGAAGCGCGTCGTGCTCGAATGCACCAAACACGACCTG
The DNA here is from genome assembly GCF_037126505.1 of Paraburkholderia bengalensis. Taxonomy (NCBI): domain Bacteria; kingdom Pseudomonadati; phylum Pseudomonadota; class Betaproteobacteria; order Burkholderiales; family Burkholderiaceae; genus Paraburkholderia; species Paraburkholderia bengalensis. The sequence continues at coordinate 7,464 of NZ_JACFYJ010000142.1, read as the reverse complement.
CCTGTCCGTCTGTCGGATCTGCATCGAGACCACATCGAGCGTCTTCGCTTGCTCTTCGGCGAACGTGGGCCAGATCGCCGTCGGGGAATCGGCAATGGCCTCGAGGCGCAGCGCCTTGAATGCCGTAGCGTCCGTTTCGGCCAAGGGACGTATTGTCAATGAATCGTAGGACATTGAATCCTGTTCTCCGGAAGCTGTATGGGCCTCCATCTATACAGGAATGCGTGCGCAAAAAAGACGAGGCCTCACGATTTTTCACAGATCGCGAGGCCCGCTTTCCAGCAATGTCGAGGTTATCGGGCAAAGATTTGCCGAGATAACGCCCCCTACGCCGCCACCGCCCGCGCCGCATTCCGCCCGCGCAGCCATTCGAGCGCGAGCAGCAGGCATGTCGAAAACACGATCAGGATCGTCGCGAGCGCGGCGATGGTCGGACTGATGTTCTCGCGGATGCCCGTGAACATCTGCCGAGGCAGCGTCGTCTGATCGGCGCCCGCGAGGAACAGCGTGACGACCACTTCGTCGAACGAGGTCGCGAACGCGAACAGCGCGCCCGAAATCACGCCCGGCGCGATCACGGGCAGCGTGATGTTGAAGAAGGTCTTGACGGGGTTCGCGCCGAGCGACAGGCTCGCGCGCACCAGGTTGTAGTTGAAGCCCTGCAACGTCGCCGCGACCGTCGTCACGACGAACGGCACGCCCAGCGACGCATGCGCCATGATGAGGCCGATATACGTGTTGGCGAGCCCGAGCGGCGCGAAGAACAGATACATGCCCACGCCGACCACCACCACGGGCACGATCATCGGCGAGATCAGGATCGCCATCAGCAGCGCCTTGCCCTTGAAGTTCGCCTTCGTGAGGCCGATCGCCGCGAGCGTGCCGAGCACGGTCGCGAGCACTGTCGCCGAGGGCGCGACGATAAAGCTGTTCTTCGCGGCCATGCGCCATTCATCGGAGGCGATCAGGTTCTGATACCAGCGCAGCGACCAGCCCGGAATCGGATAGACGAGAAACGTGCTCGACGAAAACGACAGCGGCACGATCGCGAGCACGGGCAGGATCAGATACAGCAGCGTCAGCACGGCGAGTCCGCGCAACGTGAAGTACCACACGCGCTCGATCATCGACGTATGCGGCGCGAACATCGGTTTGGCCATTTTCATCGCGCGCTCCTTAGCCGAGGCTCACTTGCGAACGCGTGAAGCGTCCGTAAATCACGTACAGCACGAGCGTCGCGGCGAGCAGCAGCCCGCCGAGCGCGCATGCCATGCCCCAGTTGATCGTCACGTTGGTGAAGTACGCGACGTAGTAGCTGACCATCTGGTCGTTCGGTCCGCCGAGCAGCGCGGGCGTGATGTAGTAGCCGATCGCGAGAATGAACACGAGCAGCGCGCCTGCGCCGATGCCCGGATACGTCTGCGGCACATACACACGCCAGAACGCCGCGAACGGATGGGAGCCGAGCGAAATGGCCGCGCGCTGATAACTCGGCGGAATCGACTTCATCACGCTGTACAGCGGCAGGATCATGAACGGCAGCAGGATGTGCGTCATCGAGATATACACGCCGGTGCGATTGAACAGCAGCGCGAGCGGATCGTGAATCACGCCCATGCCGAGCAGCGCCTTGTTGACGAGCCCTTCGCTCTGCAGAATCACGATCCACGCCGCGACGCGCACGAGAATGGACGTCCAGAACGGAATCAGCACGAGGATCATCACGAGATTCGCGCGCCGTTCGTTCAGCGTCGAAATCCAGTACGCGAGCGGATAGCCGAGCAGCAGCGCGAACACCGTCACCGCGAAGCCGATCACGAACGTGCGGCTGAACACGGCGAGATAGATCTGTTGTTCCGGGTCCGTCGGAATGATGTTGCCGAACGCATCCTGCTTGTGATCGAGTGAAGCGAGCAGATAGAACGGCGAATACGCGCTGCCGTTCTTCGCGATTGCCTGCCAGTATTTCGGATCGCCCCAGCGTTCGTCGAGTTCGAGAATCTTCGACTTGATCTGCGCGGGCGGCAGTGCATGGCCCGCGTCGTCGTTGAGCGGCATCGCGCGGGCGGTCTTCGCGACGAGCGAGCGGTAGCCCGGAATCTCCGTGTTCAGCCGGCGCGCCAGCGCGCCCATCGCTTCGCCATCGGCGACGGCGGTGAGATCGGCGGCGATCGCTGCGTAGGCGGCGTCGGGCGGCGCGGATTTGCGGTCCCAGTCGCGCAGGCTCGTCACCGTATGCGGCAGCGCCGTCGCGATCTCGGGGTTCTGCACCGCGCGCGTGAGCAGCGCGCCGATCGGCACGACGAAGATCATCAGCAGAAAAATCGCGAGCGGCGCGATCAGCAGCAGCGCCATCGCGCGCTTCTTCGCTTCCGCGGCCTTCAGTTCGCGCTTCAGTTTGTCGGTCGACTCGGGGGCCGAGTCGGCGGCGATCGTGATCGTCGTCACACCATTCTCCCGCTTGTTTCGAACATGCCTTTGGCTGCTTCGGTGCAGCCGCGATGCGCGTGCCTTGCGAACAAGGACCGCGCATCGCGATCCACTTGCTCGTTTACTTCGATGCCCACGACGAGAAGCGCTGCTCCAGTTCGTCGCCGTGATCGGTCCAGAACGTCAGGTTCTGCAGCACCGCGTTCTTGCCGTTGGCAGGCGAATTCGGCAGATTGGCGAGCGTCTTCGCGTCGAGCGACTTGATGGCCGTTTCGTTCACCGGGCCGTACGCGATGTGCTTCGCGTATTCCTGCTGCGGCTTCGACGAAATCGTGTACGCGATGTACTTCTCAGCCAGCGCCTTGTTTGGCGTGCCCTTCGGCATGGCCCAGTAATCGAGGTCGTAGATGCTGCCGTTCCACACCACCTTCAGGTTCTTGCCTTCCTTCTGCGCGGCATCGATACGGCCGTTATAAGCCGTCGACATCACGACGTCGCCCGCAACCAGGAATTGCGGCGGCTGCGCGCCCGCTTCCCACCATTGGATATTCGGCTTCAGTTCGTCCAGTTTCTTGAACGCGCGATCCTGGCCTTCCTTCGTGGCGAGCACCTTGTAGACGTCCTTCGGCGCGACGCCGTCGGCCATCAGCGCGAACTCGAGGTTATAACGCGCGCCCTTGCGCATGCCGCGCTTGCCGGGGAATTTCTTCGTGTCCCAGAAGTCGGCCCAGCTCGCGGGCGCCGTCTTCAGCTTGTCGGCGTTGTACGCCATCGCCGTCGACCACACGAAGATGCCGACGCCGCATGTTTGCGGCGCTTCCGGAATCAGATCGGACTTCTTGCCGAGCTTCGACCAGTCGAGCTTCTCGTACAGACCTTCGTCGCAGCCACGCCCGAGGTCGCCCGATTCGACTTCGACGACGTCCCAGTTCACGTGCTTCGCTTCGACCATCGCCTTCACTTTGGCCTGCTCGCCGTTGTATTCGACGGCCGTCACCTTCGCGCCGTTTTGCGCTTCGAAAGGCTGGTTGAACGCGGCCTTCTGCGCGTCGCCGTTCGCGCCGCCGAAGTTGACAACCGTCAGCTCCGCCGCATTCGCATGCATGGCGCCGAGCGCGAGGACGAAAGCGCCGACAGCCACGGCACAGCGCGATTGCACGATCTTCTTCATGATGGTTCCTCTTTGTGGTGTTGTGCTGCTTAACGACGTGGATGTTGTTGTGTTTCTGCTCACGCGAATACCCGCAGATGCTCCGGCGCGAACTCGAGCGCGATGGGCGCGCCCGGCGCAAAGCCTTCGAGCGCGTCCGTGCCGAGCGGCACCTTCACGAAGCACTCGTCCTGTTCCGGCAGACGGCAGCGCATGCGCACGTGGTCGCCGAAATAGATGAGGCCGCTCGCCTCGCCGGCCACGGCATTCGCGCCCGGCTTCGATGCGCCCGCCGCGAGCTTCATGCGCTCGGGCCGGATACACGCGACGCCTTGCGCGCCCGCCTTCGCGCCACCGATATTGCGCCCCATGAGCCGCGTGCCGTCGACCAGGTGAAACTCGCAGTAGTCGCCCTCGACATTCGCGACGGTGCCGCGCAGCCGGTTGCTGTCGCCGATGAAGTTCGCGACGAACTCGTTGCACGGCGCTTCATAGAGGCTGTCGACGGTATCGAGCTGCTGCACGATGCCCTTGTCGAACACGGCGACGCGATCGGACATCGTCAGCGCCTCGCCCTGGTCGTGCGTCACGTAGACGAACGTCACGCCGAGCTTTTCGTGCAGCGATTTGAGTTCGTATTGCATGTGCTCGCGCAGCTGCTTGTCGAGCGCGCCAAGCGGCTCGTCCATCAGCACGAGCTTCGGTTCGAACACGAGCGCGCGCGCGAGCGCGATGCGCTGCTGCTGGCCGCCCGACAGCTGCGCGGGATAGCGCTTCGCAAAGCCTTCCATGCGCACCATCTTCAGCGCGTGGTTGACCTTGTGCGCGCGTTCGGCAGCGGGCAGCTTGCGCACGGTAAGGGGATACGCGACGTTCTGCTCGACGGTGAGATGCGGAAACAGCGCGTAGTTCTGAAACACCATGCCGATGTTGCGCTTGTGCGGCGGCACGTTGTTGAGCAGCTGGCCGTCGAGCCAGATCTCGCCGCCCGTCGGAAATTCGAAGCCCGCCAGCATCATCAGGCAGGTCGTCTTGCCGGAGCCGGAGGGTCCGAGCAGCGTCAGGAATTCACCCTGATAGATGTCGAGATCGAGCTGTTTGACGACGAGCGTCTCGCCGTCATAGGTCTTGCGCACACCCCGGAAGCTGACGATTACGTCTTCGGTTTTCATCGTGTCCGTCTCCTACGGTCCTCTGCAAGAGGATTGCTGTTGCCGTCGTAACTACGGGTTTCTACTCACATTTGGTTCCACCCGTTTCGATGATTTGCATCGAATGCGTGATCCACTATAGCTGCTTACGGTTCTACAATAGGGAACCATTTCATAAATCCGGATAGAACCACTTGGACACTGTCATCCTGTCCGACTGGCTCGCCGCGCGGCTCGACCGGACGGCTGGCGAACCCGTCTACCGGCAAGTGCTCGGGCTGATGCAACAGGCCATCCTGACGGGCCAGCTCTTGCCCGGCGCGAAGCTGCCCAGCTCGCGCACGCTCGCCGGCGACCTCGGCATCGCGCGCAATACGGTGCTGCACGTGTACGACCAGCTGACGGCCGAAGGCTACGTGATCTCCGCCACGGGCAGCGGCACCTATGTCGCCGACACGCGGCCCGACAAGGCCGCCGTCAGCGCGCGCATGGAGCCACCGGCGCCCGGTGGCTCCAAGGCGCCCGTCGGCCTGGTCGCGGGCACGGCAGCGGCGCAGGCAGGCGCGAGCTCGCCCGGCGGCCTGTCGATGCGCGGCTCGCGGCTCATCAGCAAGGCGGGCGTGTCGGCGAAACAGTGGGGCGCTTTCATGCCGGGCGTGCCGGATGTCGCCGAGTTTCCGGCTCGCACGTGGAGCCGTCTGCAGGCCAAGCTCTGGAAAGAAGCGAATCCCGATCTGCTGACGTACGCGCCGGGCGGCGGCTATCGTCCGTTGCGGCGCGCGTTGTCGGACTATCTGCGCGTCGCGCGCTCGGTCAAGTGCACGCCGGACCAGATCATCATCACGACGGGCATTCATCAGTCGATCGATCTCGCCGTGCGGCTGCTCACGGATGTCGGCGATCGCGCGTGGGTCGAGGAGCCGTGCTATTGGGGCGCGCGCAGCGTGCTGCAATCGTCGGGGCTGACGCTCGTGCCCGTGCCCGTCGACGACGAAGGGCTCAACCCGAGCGAATCCGATCTGCAGACGCCGCCGCGCCTCGCGCTCGTCACGCCGTCGCACCAGTATCCCCTCGGCATGGTGATGAGCCTCGCGCGTCGCCGCACGCTGCTCGAATTCGCGCGCCAGCACGGCGTGTGGATCATCGAAGACGACTACGACAGCGAGTTCCGCTACGGCAGCCGTCCGCTCGCGTCGCTGCAAGGGCTCGACGACGCGGGCCAGGTGATCTACGTCGGCAGTCTGGGGAAGATGCTGTTTCCGGGCTTGCGGATCGGCTACATGATCGCGCCGGAGCATCTCGTCGATACGTTTCGCACGGGCGTTGCCGAGCTGTATCGCGAAGGGCAGTTGATGCAGCAGGCCGTGCTGACGGAATTCATCATGGACGGTTATCTGACTTCGCACGTGCGGCGCATGCGGGCGTTGTACGGCGAACGCCGTCAGATCCTGATCGACGCGATCACCGCGCGCTTCGGCGACACGCTGCCCGTGATGGGCGACGAGGCCGGGCTGCATCTCGTGCTCGGCCTGCCCGATCATGCAAACGACCGCGACGTCACGGCCGCTTCGTACGACGCCGGGGTGATCGTGCGGCCGCTCGCGTCGTACTACAACAGCGAGACGCCCGCACGGCGCGGTCTGCTGCTCGGCTACGCGTGCGTGCCGAACGAGCGGATCGGCCCCGCGTTCGATACGCTTGCGCGCGTGATCGAAGAAACCGCGCTGAACAAGCCCGTCGCGCCGACGCGCGCGGCCTGAGGTCCAGCGTTACGCGTGCTTAACCGTTCGTGGTGAGATGCATCGGGCGATGCGCGATGCGTTCGGCTTCGGGCTTGTCGACGCGCTCGATCGCCACCTTCGCGACGCCCGCGCGATGCATGCCGAGCTCGGTCGCGGCCAGATACGACAGATCGATGATGCGCCCGCGCGCAAACGGTCCACGGTCGTTGATGCGCACGATCACCGACTTCGAGGTCGCGAGCGACGTCACGCGCACATAGGAGCCGAGCGGCAGCGTGCGGTGCGCGGCCGTCATGGCGTACATGTCGAAGTGCTCGCCGTTCGCAGTGCGTCTTCCGTGGAATCCGTGGCCGTACCACGACGCGATGCCGAGCTGCCGGAAGCGCGACGCATGCCCGTTCGCGCCCGTCACGTGCTCGCTGTGCGCCGCGCGATGCGCGCGGTCGTTTGGCTCGGCATGCGCGTTCTGCGGATGCTCGCGACGCGCATCGATGCGCGCGCCATGTTGCGTGTTCTTCGCGCGGGGCCGCTTCGGGTCGGACGGTTTGTGTTTGGCGCTCGCCGCAGACGCGCCAGGCAGGGCGCTCGCGAGCAGGACGAACGAAACGGAGGCGCCGAGGCGCCGCAGCAGAGGTTTCTTTTTCAAGCGATAGCCTGTTAGCCGGAACGCTTCGGCAGATAGTTTTGCGGATCGACAGCCTTGCCGCTGTCGCGCAATTCGAAGATCAGGTTGGAGCGGGCGTCGGCGGGGTCCATTTGCGCGATCGGCTGTCCTTGCCTGACCACGTCACCCTCCTTCACGAGCAGCCGCGCATTGTTGCCGTATGCGCTCACGAAGCGGTTGTCGTGCTTGATGATGACGAGCAGTCCGTACGCCTTGATTTCGGAGCCTGCTCAAGAGGTTGCCTCATGGATAGCTCTACTCATTCGCTGCTCGCCTACGTCTGGTTCGGCCTGCTCGGCCTGATGCTGGTGTTCTACGTCGTGACGG
>NZ_JACFYJ010000141.1:0-16313 GCF_037126505.1 Paraburkholderia bengalensis | reverse complement strand
AAAAGCCTGCGCAGCAAAGACACCATCGCGGATGCCAGCGCAGAGGGCGAACACACATCAGAAAAGCCTGCGCAGCAAACACCGCCATCGCGGATGCCCGCGCAGAGGGTGAACACACATCAGAAAAGCCTGCGCAGCAAACACCGCCATCGCGGATGCCCACGCAAACGGCAAGCACACAACAAAAACGCCCGCGCCGCCCAGGCGCAAAAACAACCTTACCGTGCCCTCACCACGATCTGCGACAACGCATCGCGCTCGATCCTCACCAACGAACCCCGCGCCCGCGCGAACTCCTCAGCGCTGCACACCTGATGCCCAAACCGCGCGCGCAACCGCCGCGTGATCTGCACGACGCGTGTCGCAGGATCGAACACGTAGTGCGCTTCGTAATCGAAAAAGCCGTCGCGCACCACGGTATCGGCGGGCAAATCGGTGATGCGCGCCGTCGCGGGCAGCGCGATCTGCGCGGTCTCGTCGAAATCGCCGCCGATACATACCCACGGCTGCGTGCGCTCCGGTTCCGCGAGCCATGCCTGCACCTGCGTCGCAATGCCGCCCGACAGACTCGTCAGCGCCGGCAGCGCCGTCGTGCCGTCGGGCCAGCTGAAATGCTCGAGCGTGCCCTGCATCGTCGTCGCGAACGGGCCCACGGTCGGTGACAGTTCGCCGGGCTGCATCCGCGCGATGCCATGCAGCCCCGTCTGCCGCAAACGGTCGGCGGCGATCTGCTGCCAGCGCTGGCGCGTCGCGCGGCGAAACACGTTGCGCTCGAGTTCCGACGTCACGCCCACGTCCTCGACGCGATACGTGAAGGCCGCCGTCCCCGTCGCGTCGATGTCGATCGCAAGCCGCGCGCTGCGGCCGCGCTCCTGCGTCGCGGGCGTGCGCGCAAGCACGCCATCGTCGACGAGCAGTACCGGCCGGTCCATCGCGCCCGGCGGCAGATAGCCAAAGCCGATGCCGCCCGCCGTCGTGTCCGCGTATAGCTGCAGCGACGCAATCCACGTGATCGCGTGATTGATCGCGCTCGCGCCATAGCCGGGCACATCGGGCAACGTGTAGATGGGACCAAGGTTCAGCAACACGGCCTGGCTGTCGATGCCAACGGCGGCAAGCAGCGCGCCGTACAGCGCGACGTGGTCCTTGCAGTCGCCATAGCGGTTGCGCAGGATGTCGCTCGCCTTGTGCGGCACGGCCGCCGTCTCGCCGAGAAAGAGCGCGACATAGCGGATGTTCAGACGTACCCAGTCGTAGAGAATCTGCGCCTTCGCGCGCGGGTCGTCGGTATGCGCGGTGAGCGCCTGCGCCAGCTGCGCGATGGCGGGATCACGCCAGGTCGGGTCCAGCGCCGGTGCGCGGTAGCGCTCGGCAAACGACGCGAAATCGCGCGTCGTCGACACCATCAGCCGGTCGCCCCATGTCACATAGCCGACGGCGCCCGATTCGATGGGCGCATACGGCCCGTGCCGGTACTCGAACGTATAGCGGGTGCGGCCGTTCTCCGTGACGGGCGGCTGCGCGACGTAGCCGCGCGCGTCGGCGTAAAGCGGCACATCGGCGGGCAGGTCGAAGATCAGCTGCTGCATGTCGACGGGGCCGCGCGTCGGCTCGACGAAATACGCGAACGTGCCTGCCTGCAACGGCACCGAACGCGTCTTGCGAAACGCGAGATGCACACGCGAGCCCGGCTCCACGCCCGGAAAGATCACCGTGCGCAGCACGCCGTCCTGGAAGGTCGGCGCGCCCGCCGAGCGCGGCTCCTGCACGTCGCGAATGCCGTCGGGCCCGACGGGATGCGCGACGCCGTCGCGATCGATCGTCTCGGCCGCAAGCAGTTGCACCTGCTCGATGTCCTTGTTGAACCACACGTAGCGCTGCGCAATATCGTCCACGCCGCTTGCCGTGTTCGCGCGCAGCACGGTGTCGTCGTGCTCCTCCACCGAGCCGTCCTTCTGCACGACAAAGAGATGCACGTCGCGCTCGATCGTCGACGGCGCGACGTCGTCGGTGGCGACGCGCTCCTGCGCGTGTGCGGCCCCGCCGCCGCAAGCGCAGACGATCAGCGGCAGCATGGCCGCCGCGCGCAGGCGCTGCGCACGCCGGCTCATGCCTTGCGTACCTCGTCGCGGCCATCGGCGGCGTGCGCGCTCGCGCCGCGCCGCAGGCGCCACGCGCGCGGACTCATGCCGAAGTCGGCGCGAAACGCATGATTGAAATTGGACACATCGTTGAAGCCGCAATCGAGCGCGATATCGACGATCTTCGCCTCCGGGTCGTCCGCCACGCGCAGCGCCGCATGACGCAGCCGAGCGCGCAGCAGGTACTGATGCGGCGTAACGCCCGTCACGCGCTCAAAGGTGCGCAGGAAGTAGAAGTCCGAGAGGCCGCACTGCTGCGCGAGACTGGCGAGCGTATGCGCCGCGTCGGGCGTTTCGTCGATCAGCCGCGCAATCTGCGCGACGCGCGACCACGCAGATGCGCTCGCCTCGACGGCACGACGCTTCGCGTCGGCTTGCGCCGTGCGCAGCGTCGCTTCGGCGAGATCGACGGCCAGTTCGTCCCACGCGACGCGCGACGCGTCATTCGCGGCCCCCGCGCAGGCGCGCGCAATCAGCGGCGAAAACGCGCGCAACGGCGGCATGCTGGCGTGCCTGAACGCGACGCTCGCGCGTGGGTAGCCGGCATCGGCCGCCAGTTGCTCGAAGTACGCCGGATGATAGTGAAACGACACGCAGCGGTCGCCGGGCGCATGACGGTGTCCGCATTCGAAGCACTCGCCCGTGTTGCCGAGCAGCAGCGAACCGGGCGTGAGCAACTCGCGCCCCTGCGACGACCGGTAGCCGAACGCGCCCGCCACCACCATCGCGATGCACACGCCCGAGTGCCGCTCTTCGAAAGGCCGGTCGCGCGGACCGAAGGTGCACAGCACGTCCATCGCCCCCCAGCCGTCGCCTGTCGCGAGCGCGCGCATCTGCGTGCCGCCGCGCGCGCCGAGCATGTCGCGGCGTGCCAGCGCGGCTTCGAGATCGACGGCAATTTTTCCCAAGATGTCACCTCGTCGGGTCCGTATGCTCGTTTTAACACAACGGCGGCAGGCGCGACGCGATGCGCCCGCCGTCCTTTCAACCGCTTTCGAACCGGGAGCCGCCTGCAATGAATGCATTGGACCATGATCTCGCCCGCGGATTTCACGCAGCACTCGGCGCGCCCGGCCGGGCCGCCGGCATCGACGCAGCCGACGATCTCTACGGCTGGCTGATCGGCAGTTGGGACATGGATGTGCTGCACTATCGCGGCGACGTGCGCGAGCAGCATCTGACGGGCGAAATCCACTTCGGCCGGGTGCTCGAAGGACGCGCGGTGCAGGACGTCTGGATCATGCCGCGGCGCGCGGACCGCACGACGCCGCGCGAACGCGGCCTCGACATGTACGGCACCACGCTGCGCGTATGGGATGCCTCGATCGAAGCCTGGCGCGTGACGTATCTGAACCCGGCGAACGGACAGCGCGACGAACTGATCGGCCGGAAAATCGGCCGCGACATCGTGCAGATCGGCATGCATGCGAACGGCACGCCGATCCGCTGGAACTTCACCGAAATCACAGCCGACTCGTTCCGCTGGACGGGCGTCGCGCTCGCGGCCGACGGCGTGACGTGGAATCTCGAAGGCGAGTTCGTCGCGCGGCGCAGGCGTTCTTAGCGAACGAAGCGAAGCGGAACAAGACGGCCCAACGCAGCGGCGCGTCAGTGTTGCCGCAACGCCGCGCCCTCGTCCTTCGATAGCTTCACGAAGAAGAACAGCGAGCACAGCACGGCCGCGCCGACCACGAAAAACGCCGGCGAAAAATCGCGCGCCGTGAGATGCGCGGCGCTGCCGCCGTGCAGATGCGCTGTCAGCGCGAGCAGCGACGCGCCGAATGCGACGCCCAGACTCACCGACAACTGCTGCGCCATGCCGGAGAGCGCCGTCGCGCGGCTCATCTTCGGCTTGGGCATGTCGGAGTAGCCGAGCGTGTTGAGCGTCACCATCGCGAGCGAATTGAACAGGCCGCCCACCAGCAGCACGCAGAAGATCAGCAGATGCGGCGTGCTGGGCCGAAAGAGCCCATAGCACGCGTAGAAGCAGCCGGTCATGCAGGTCGCGACGATCAGCAGCGTGCGAAAGCCGATGCGCCGGATGGCCGTGGTCATGACGCCGCGCACCGCGAGCGAGCCCACCGCCGTCGCGACGCTGAGCGACCCCGAGGTCAGCGGCGACAGCCCGAAACCCAGTTGCAGCATCAACGGCATCAGAAACGGCGATGCGCCGATGCCGATGCGCAGCGGCATCCCGCCGAGCACGGCCGTCCGGTACGCCTTGTAGCGCAACAGCAGCGGATCGATGATCGCGTCGGCGTGACGGCGGCTGTAGAGCCAGTACAGCAGCATCGACAGCGCGCCCGCGCCCGTGAACGCAAACGTCACCCATTGCGGCACGAGCCCGCGCCCTGCCGTATCCAGCCCGCCGACCAGCCCCACCAGGCCCGTCGACAGCAGCACGAAACCGGGCAGATCGAAACGCTCGTCGATGCGCTCGTGCGAGTCGTCGATGAAGGCCAGCGCGCACAGCACGCCGATCGCGCCGAACGGCACGTTCAGCAGGAAGATCCAGCGCCACGACGCGAACGTCACCACGAGACCGCCGAGCAGCGGTCCGGCGAGGCGCCCGAAGGCGCCCGGCACGGTGAACCACACCATCGCCGCGACCATCCGCGCGGGCGGCACGCTGCGCAGCAGGATCAGCCGGCCGACGGGCACCATCATCGCGCCGCCCATGCCCTGCAGCACGCGAAACACGACTAGCTGCGGCAGCGACGTGGCGAGCCCGCACAGCGCCGACGCCAGCGAGAACAGGCCGATCGCCGAGCAGAATACGCGGCGCGCGCCGAAGCGGTCCGCGAGCCAGCCGCTCGCGGGCAGGAACACGGCGAGACTCAGCAGATAGGAGGTGATCGCGAGATTCAGATGCAGCGCCTGCACGTCGAGCGAGCGCGCGATGGAAGGCAGCGCGGTCGCCATGATGGACGTATCGAGGTTCTGCAGGAACAGCGGACAGGCAACGATCAGCGGAATGATGCGGGCGCGGTCGGTCATCCAGTGCTTTTACCGCAAAACGGCCACCAATGGCGAGTTCCGCCGCGTGCCCGCTATTACGTGCGGTTACGTGCGGCTACGTGCGGTTACGTCGGTGACGTTCAATTGCGTCCGTTTGCGCCCGGCAATGTCCGATCACCACCCGCTTGCGCCCATTGCGTCGGCGTTCGGGCGTTCTCAGCGCGCCTCTTCGAGCGCCCGGCGCAACGACAGCGCGATACCGCGCGCCGCAAGCTTCACCTCGTCGAGCGACGGGAACGACGGCGCGATGCGCAAATGGCGGTCGTCCTCATCGCGTCCGTACGGATACGCCGCGCCCGCGGGCGTCAGCACGAGCCCGGCTTCGGCGGCGAGCGCGACCGTGCGCTTCGCATAGCCGCCCGGCGCGTACAGGCTGATGAAATAGCCGCCTTCCGGGCGATTCCACGACACGCCGGGCACCTCGCCGAGCAGCGTCTCGAACGCCTCGATCACGGCGTCGAACTTCGGCCGCAACAACGCGCGATGTTTCTCCATCAGGCGCTCCAACCCTGCGCGGTCGCGCAGATAGCGCACGTGCCGCAACTGGTTCAGCTTGTCCGGACCGATCGTGCGCACGCTCATATGCTTTTGCCACCAGTCGATATTGCGCGGTGACGATGCGAGAAACGCCACACCGCCGCCCGCCAGCGTGACCTTCGACAGCGACGCGAACACCAGCGCGCGATTCGCATGCCCGGCGCGCTCGCACAACGCGACGATGTCCGGCGTCGCGCGCGGCGTGTCAGTCAGGTGATGGAAACGATAGGCGTCGTCCCAGAAGAGCCGGAAGTCGCTCGCGGCAGCGGGCATCGCGGCCATCCGTTCGACTGTCGCGTCCGACCAGATCGCGCCGCTGGGATTGCTGTAAAGCGGCATGCACCAGATGCCTTTGATCGACGCATCGCGCTTCACGAGCGCTTCGACGGCGTCCATGTCGGGACCGTCTTGCGTCATCGGCACGGGGATCATGCGGATGCCGAGCGCTTCGCAGATCGCGAAGTGGCGGTCGTAGCCGGGCACGGGGCACAGGAACGCGACCTCGCCCTGCCGGCTCCACGGCGCCTCGCCGGGCATGCCGTGCAGCATCGCGAACGCGAGCGCGTCGTGCATCAACTCGAGACTTGAATTGCCCATCGCCGCGACCTGGCCCGCGTCGAGCTCGAGCAGCTGCGCGCCGAACTCGCGCGCCTCGGGCAAGCCGAGCACGTGCCCGTAGTTGCGGCAGTCGATGCCGTCGCGCGACATGAAGCCCGCCGTCCCCGCTTCGTCGAGCAGCGCGCGCGACAGGTCCAACTGCTCGGGCGAAGGCTTGCCGCGCGACATGTCGAGCCGCATCGCAAGCTGCCTGAATTCGTCGTAGGTGGCGGGCGTGGTCATGGTGGTGACGGTCGTCATAGTGGTCATGCGCAAGCGCGAAGAGAACCGATGGTAAAGCCAGTATGCCGCCGCGCCCGGCTTCAGACAAACGCGTTATATTGATCTTTTCGATCAGCAATTCTGATAGCCACACAACAGGACGCAAGCGGATGAAAACCCTCGATCTCGACGTGCTCGCTATGTTCGTCGCCATTGCCGACACGGGCAGCTTCGTGCGCGGCGCAGCCCTCGTGCATCGCTCGCAATCGGCGCTGAGCATGCAGATCCGCTCGCTCGAAGCCGCGCTCGGCAAGCCGCTGTTCGTGCGCGGCGCGCGCAGTGTAACGCTCACGCAGGACGGCCAGGCCCTGCTCGGCTACGCGCGCCGCCTGCTCGCGCTGCGCGACGAAGCATGGGCGTCGATCGTGCATCCCGAGGTGAAGGGCCGCGTCGCGATCGGCGTGCCAGACGACTATGCCTCGTCGCTGCTGCCTTCCGTGCTGCGCAATTTCTCGGCGATGTATCCCAAGGTCGAGATTCAGGTGGTCGGTTTGCCGAGCAATGCGCTCGCGCCGCTCCTGAAGGACAACAAGGTCGATCTCGCCTGCGTGACGCGCGTCAAGGGGCTGTCGGGCGAGTTCATCCGGTTCGAGCCGATGGTATGGGCCGGTACGTCGACGCCGGGGCGTGAAATCTGGAAGGAACGGCCGCTGCCCATCGCCGTGTTCGGCACAGGCAGCGTGGCGCGCACCAACGCGATTCATGCGCTCGAACGCGCGAAGATCGGCTATCGCACGTCGTATGAGAGCCCGAGTCTGATGGGACTTTTCAGCATGGTCGATGCGGGCCTTGCGGTCGCGCCGCTCGCGCGCTGCGCCGTGCCAGAGCGCTTCGTCACGCTCGGTCGGCAGCACGGGCTGCCGAAGCTGCCCGAACTCGAAATCGTGCTCGCCCGCAGCGCGCGTTCGAACCGGCCGCCCTGCGACTATCTCGCCGAACAGATCCTGAGCGAGTTGCGTAATTGACGTTGCGCGGCGCAGGCGATGAATGCCAGCGCGCTTCGCCCTGCTGACAATTATCAATGCCTTTCGGGAACGCAGTATCGACAATCCCGACATCGGCTAGCTCATTGCCGATCGGCCCGGCGCGCCACACTCGAAAGCACGCCTCGTCTGTTCCGGCTCCGCGGTTCCCCGGCTGCGGAGCCGCTTTTTTTCGGGGCAACATATCGTTCGATTGATCAGGATCGCTACTTTTTTCGTCACCCAACGTACATGCAACCGGCACGCGAGCGCTTCTCGCCCATCGACGATTTTGAAGCACTGGCGCTCGCGTACGCGCCACACGCGTAAGGGCGGCCGTTGCGCCTCTAAGCGCGGCTATCGGCGACGCCCCGTGCCACGTGTATCGTCGAACGCGCGAGCGTGGTGCAGGTCGTCGCACCCAAACGGCGCCCCGTTATGCGACGTGCTGCGCGAGACGCACCCCGCGCTTCTCGTGTTCGGATTCGCGTGCTGGACGACGCCGCGCGCGCTTCCCTGCGCCTCGCGCGCCTGGCGGCCCACATCCGCAAGCCCGCGACGCTCGACGACATCGTGACGAATCTCGCAACCGTCCCACGCGCCGCCCGCCGAACGCCCGTCGGCACCAACCCTCACGCGTAAGCGCTGCCGGGCCGCGCGCCGACGCACGGCCTGCTCCGTGATCCGCACGGCGCTGTCGGCCCGCCCCTACATGCCCGACCCGCGACTTACACGTAATTCAACCGATCGCCAATATGATCTTGAGACTCCAGGCGCAATACTTCCGTCTGTGAATCGACGACGCCACAGCGTATCGACGGGTCGATCCGGACCGTGCATCGACTGAGAGGAAAGCATGGACACCCACGAAGTTTTGTCGGCCGTACGTGACGTCCATTTCGCGTATCCGATGCCGGCACGGGGCCTCGCGCGGCGCGACGATGAGCCGATGCACGCCGCAATGCAGCTCGCACAGCAGCCAGAGAAGCCGCGGTGAACAACGCGCCGTCCCGGCTGCCAGCGTGCGGCGGCACGACAGCCGCTACGGGCCGGTCCATGATCGACGACACGCACGAGACGCGGCTCGCCGTCGAACTGTTCAGGCTGGGTGCGCGTCTGCAGGTCACCCGGGCGGAAACGACGCTGCCGCGCGAGCGGTTGATCCGCCTCTACAAGGAATCACATGGCGAGTCGCCACCCAAAGGCAGGCTGCCGGCTTCGACGGATTGGTACGTGACGTGGCTGCCGAACATTCACGCGTCGCTGTATTACGCACTGTATGAATTCGCGGCGCAACAATCTGGCGTGAGCCGTATCACCGCGACGATGACCGCGTATCGGCTGTATCTGGAGCATCTTTCCGATCACGCCGCCCCCGTGCTGAGCTTTACGCGCGCGTGGATGCTGGTGAACTTCGTCGAACACGGCGTGCTGCACCGCGTGACGTGCGCGCAGTGCCACGGACGCTTCGTCGCACGCGCGCACGCGTTCGATCGCAACTATGTCTGCGGCCTGTGCCGGCCGCCCGCGCGGACGGGCAAAACGGCACGCGCCGCGACATCCGCCGGACATCGCGTCTGATACCGCGTCTGATATCGGCACGTCGCCGTCGCGCGAACGGGTCAGAACACGCGCCGCTTCTCGTGCCGCTTCTCGCGCCGCATCGGCTCGCATCGGATAACTGGAGAAATTCGATTGTTGGACTGCAACAAAGCACTGCACGACATCCGTGAAGTCGCCCTGTCATACGCCGTCGCCTCGCGACGGCTCGTGCGTCGAAATGTCGGCGAAGCCACAACGCGGGCACGCGGCATGGTCTGCGTCGCCGGGATCGCAAGACGGGCTGCGACGAGCCGGCCGCTCTGCCGGGTCGCGCGATACGCGATGCTGTGCGCCTGCCCCGTCACGGCGCGGTGTCAGGCACGCGGTGGCCGGCTGGCCGTCGACGCTGGCGCGCCCTGACTCGCCAGCGTGGCGAACGACGCGACGTGCTCCTCGCAATAGTCGAGGTAGGCCCGCACGAGGCTCGACGGATGGCGATGCGACGGATACACGAGACTGATGTACTGCAACGGCATGGCAAGCTCGGGGAAAAGCACGCGCAGCGTGCCGTTGCGGATCGGCTCCGCAGCGAGAAACGGCGGCAGTTCCGTCACCACTTCGCCGCGCAGCGCGCGAATGCGCAAGTGCAGGTAGTCGTTCGTGACGAAGCGCACGCCGTCGCGCAGCACCTTGTCGCCGATGCGCCAGCTGCTCTCGTCGGCGGGATGGCTCGACCAGACCGCGCACGGACACGTCGGCAACTCGTCGGGTGAACGGACATTGAGACGCTCGGCAAGCGACGGACTCGCCACCAGCACATGACGGTAACTCACCAGACGCCGCGCGACCATGCGGTCGTCGATGATGCGCCCGAGCTGCAGCGCGACGTCGATGCCTTCGTGGCGCAGATCGACGTTGCGCTCGCTGGTCATCGCGCAGACCTTGATGTGCGGATAGCGCTCCTGAAAAGCGCCGAGCATGTCCCACCACGGCTCGAACGAAGGCGGCAGCGAGACCCGCAGCACGCCCGCGTACTGCGCCTGCCCCGAGCGGAGCACGTCTTCCGCCTTGAGCAGCGCGTCGATGCCGAAGCCGGTGGTCTCGTAGAACTGCATGCCGGCGCGCGTCAGCGTCACGCCGCGCGTGCCGCGCTCGATCAACTGCACACGCAGATCGCGTTCGAGCCGCCGGATACGCCGGCTCAGAGTGGGAAGCGGAACGTTGAGGCGCAATGCGGCCGCGGACAGACTCCCCGATTGCACGGCGGTGACGAACATACGTGTCGCATTGAGATCCATCAGAAAGAACCCTATCTCAAAAATGAAAGTCTTGTTTTCAGTTCTGCCGATTTCTTAGCGATCCTATGAGACCTATGATTTTTTACGAAAGGTCGTAGATTCACTTGGCTCGCGATGCGGCAAACGATCCACCTCACGTGCGGGACGACTCTACAACGGCAATCTTTCGCAAACGTCTCATGCCGCGCGCGAGGAGGTCGCGCGCGGCGCAATCCACGCTGCCAGCGGAGGGGTCCGATGAACAGGCACGTTGAACTCGACGGTGAAGCGCGCGCCCGAATGCTGGCGTTTCTCGTCCTGGCGCGGCTCGCCGCCCGTTCGCGCAAGGGCATCTGGCTCGGCGCCGAACAAAAGGTCGAGTCGGCACGCATCTGGCTCGAAGCGCAGCGCTTTCGCTGCGGCCGGCTCGATGGCGTGCGGCTCTCGCGCGCTTGCGTCGCCATCGCCGCGAAACTCGCGCGCGCCCGTCCGCCCCTCGACGCTGCCGTCCTGACGGCGCTGTTCTCCGATGGATGGCGCGTCGACTACGCGCACCCGTGGACGCGCCACATCCTCGGTTGCTGCACCCCTCACGTGGCAGCGCATTCGCTGCGATACGCGATTGCCGCAAGCGGGACCAACAACGGCCAATACGGTGCGCGCGAGAAGCACGCTCAGGCTCTTTTGAACGAGTCTAGGTCGCGAAAAACGAAGCAGCCCCCTCCGTTTCGAGGGGGATAAGGCCATTTGGAAATGCACCGCAACTGTGACCGAAACATGACCATGAACGCGCATCCCCTCGCCTGTGCGTCCCACTCGCCTTTGCGTCACGCGCTGATCGCCATGATCGCGCTCGCCGCGTTCCTGGCGGGCGTGCTCGCGCAAGCATTCACCGCGCACATCGCTTTGCCGTTCACCTTGCTGATCGCGCTGTCGGCCGTGTTCGCGTGTCTTGCCGCCTGCATCGCCGGATCGATGCGCGGCGCGACACGCATGGCCTTCGTCTCGCTTCACGCGAGACGCAGCGCCGCCGCACGCCGCCGTTTCGACGAAGCACGCCTGAACGCGATCATCCGTTCGTCGCGCGAGGCGATCATCACGACGGACGCAGCGCAGCGCATCGTGCTGATGAATCCGATGGCGGAAACACTGTTCGGTTGCGATGCGGCACAGGCGCTCGGCACGCCGCTCTCGCGCTTCATCCCCGAGCGTTTTCGCGCGGCGCACGCGCAGCATGTCAATCGATTCGGTTCGACGGGCGCATCGGACCGGCGCATGGGCAGCCAGCGCGTGCTTTATGCGCTGCGCGCCGATGGCCGCGAATTTCCCATCGAGGCGTCGATCTCGCACAGCGAGAACGACGGCGAAAAGCTCTATACGGTCATGCTGCGCGACGTCACCGAACGCGTGCACGCGGAAGAAGCGCTGCGCCAATCCCGCGAAGACCTGCGCGAGCTGTCGGCCAACCTGCAGCACGTGCGCGAAGAAGAAAAAGCGCACATCGCACGCGAGTTGCACGACGACCTCGGGCAATCGCTGACCGCGCTGAAAATGGATCTGTCGCTGATCCAGCGCGCGATGACGCGCGACGCGTTCGACCGCGCCGAGGTGAACGAGCGCATCGCCGTCATGGCGCGGCTGATCGACGATACGGTCGCGTCGGTGCGACGCATCGCCGCGAACCAGCGCCCGGCGATGCTCGACGATCTCGGTCTGCTGGCCGCCATCGACTGGCTCGCCGACGACTTCTCGCAACGCTACGCCATCGCCGTCAAGCGGCACGTCGACGTGGGCGCGGCCGTGTTTTCGCACGACACGTCGACGGCCCTGTTCCGCATCGTCCAGGAAGCGCTCACCAACGTCGCGCGGCACGCCGATGCGCACGTCGTCACGCTCGCGCTGCGCGTCGCGGACGACGCATGCACGCTCGTCATCGCCGACGACGGACGCGGCGCGCCCCACGCGCCATCCGAAGGGGGCGCCCACGCGCGCCAGCACTTCGGCCTGCTCGGCATACGCGAGCGCGCGCACATGCTCGGCGGCATCGTGTCGACGGGCGATCCGGGCAAAGGCTTTCGCATTTCCATCACGTTCCCCGTGAACGCATTGCAACCCCAAGAGACGCATCCATGATTCGCATTCTTCTCGCCGACGACCACGCGCTGATACGCGAGGGCCTACGCCATATCCTCAGAGAGTCGGCCGATTTCAAGGTGGTCGGCGAAGCGGCCGACGCCGCCAGCACGATCGCGCTCGTACGCACGACCGACGCGCATATCCTGATCCTCGACCTGTCGATGCCGGGTCGCAACGGCGTCGAGATGATCCGCCAGATCAAGATCATGCACCCCGGCATCCACATACTCGTGCTGACGATGCACGGCGAGCACCAGTACGCCGTGCGCGCGTTCAAGGCAGGCGCGTCCGGTTATCTGACGAAGGAAAGCGCGGGCACGGAACTCGTGAGCGCGCTGACGAAGATCGCGGGCGGCGGCGTCTACATGAGTCTTGCGATCGCCGAGCGCTTCGCGCGCAATCTGCACGAGCCGCTCGAGACGCTGCCCCATCAGCGGCTGAGCGACCGCGAGTTCGACGTGTTCAGGCGCATCACCGCAGGCGAGACGATCGGCGAGATCGCCGAGCATCTGTGCGTGAGCACCAAGACCATCAGCACCTACAAGGCCCGCATCCTCGAGAAGATGCAGCTGCCGCACGGCGCCGCGCTCGTTCGGTATGCGATCCGCCACAAGCTGTTCGAGGACAACGACGAATCATGAGGCTCGCATGCGCATTGATGTGAGTGCCGCCCGACGCGCGCTCCCCATGTGCTGACGGCAGTTTCATTCGCCGCTGATTCTCTTTTGAGACGGGGCACTCGATACTTCAGACAACAGCGCGTCCGTGCCGATGCATGCAGTACCGCGACAGCCGGACAATCCACCCTCGCCGCGCGTGCGTCTGGCCCGCACGCGCGCAACCTGCAAGGAGGCCACATGTTTGTTGCCGACGCGCCCACGACGTCATCTTCTGCGTTCTCGCAGACATCGGACATCGCGCGCAGATTCCATGCCGGCGTCGCACCGCGCGATGCGTCGCGCTGTTCGCTATGCGCGCTTCAGGCGCTATGCAATCCCGCCGATCTCAATGCCGAGGAGCTCGAACAGGTCGATTCGCTCGTCGCCGAAGTGCGCAGCGTGCAGCGCGGTGCGAGCCTGTTTCGCGCGAATGATCCGTTTCACAGCGTCTATGTGCTGCGCAGCGGCTCGTTCAAGACCGTGGTGATGCATCGCGAGGGGCGCGAGCAGGTGACGGGCTTCCAGATTTCGGGCGAAATGCTGGGACTCGACGGCATCGTGCACGGACGCCATCTGACGGGCGCGACGGCGCTCGAACGCAGCACCGTCTGCGTGATTCCGTTCGAGCCGCTCGAAGACGCATGCCGCGCGATCAAGCCGATGCAGCAGCATTTGCACAAGGTGATGAGCCGGGAAATTGCGCGCGAATCGAACATGATCATGCTGCTTGGCACGATGCGCGCCGAGCAGCGCGTGGCCGCATTCCTGCTCAATCTCGCCGAGCGCTACGGCACGCGCGGCTACTCGGCCACGGAGTTCGTGATGCGCATGACGCGCAGCGAGATCGGCAGCTATCTCGGCATCACGCTCGAAACGGCGAGCCGCATGTTCTCGAAGCTGCAGCAGGACCGGCTCGTGCACGCGCGCGGCAAGCAGATCCGCCTGCTTGACACGGAAGCGCTCGCACGGCTGTGACACGCGATGCGCTACCGTCCGCTACGCCTGTCCGTCATCCGTCTTCGCCCAGCTGCACGAGCAATGCGTGCAGCCGCTCGGTGTGACGCAGCAGCATGTTCCTATGCTTGTCGATCTGTTCGAGGCGGCCCGCGAGATCGGCGTGGATGGGATCGTCGAGCTCGGCGGCCGACAGTACGTCTTCGACCTTGGCGCGCACCGACGCGAACTCGACGGGCGGATGCGTCAGCGTGCGCTCGAAGCGCCGCACTTCCTGCACGGCGAGATCGCGCACCTTGCGAAAATAGGCCTGACGTCTGTGCTGTTCCGCTTCATGCAGTTCGTCTTCGGGACGCCGCGC
The DNA here is from genome assembly GCF_037126505.1 of Paraburkholderia bengalensis. Taxonomy (NCBI): domain Bacteria; kingdom Pseudomonadati; phylum Pseudomonadota; class Betaproteobacteria; order Burkholderiales; family Burkholderiaceae; genus Paraburkholderia; species Paraburkholderia bengalensis. The sequence continues at coordinate 1,847 of NZ_JACFYJ010000141.1, read as the reverse complement.
CGGCTGCTGGCCGAAGATCGGCTCCGGCGGACGCAGCACCGTGCGCTTGCGCACCGGGTGCGCCGTGCCGCGAAAACGCGCCAGCGGCGTTTCATTGTCGATGGCTTCGCGCGCGTTGTCGGGCACGTCGGGCGCCTCGTGCGGCGCGTCCATCCAGCCGCCGGGCAGCCCCGTCACCGCTTCGACGCCGCGCACGAATTCCTCGCTGAAATCGCGCTGTCCGGCGAGCATCAGCTTCAGATACGACGCGGAGAACGTCATCATCCGTGCAAGACGAGTCGCCGCGCCGACCTCCCGCGTGAGCAGCGCCAGATTGGCTCGCCAGATGGGAAGCAGGGATTCGTCGGAATATTCCATCGCTGGGTCTTCCTTGATCAGTCTTGCGGGCGCCTGTCTGCCGGACGGCCGAAGCCGGCGGAGCCCGGCCGTGCGCCGCGTCCGACAACGATAGTCGCATCGCCATGCGCCGCGCAACCGGATTCACCTTCCGTTCGCGGCACACGCAACAGCGGCTACGCGTCGCGCCACATGTGGGTTGCATGCAAGATTGACCGTGGCACGCACGTTGCGTTCCGCACGGCGCGCGCCGGCACACACGCGCCAGCGCGATATCACGATGTGACAGACGATGCAGCGATGAAGAAGGCGCCGGAGCCGACGCCTGCGAGGCAAGCCGCGCGCGAGCACTCGCGCCCGCGCGGCAGTTATGGTCAGGCCGCCGCGACGCGTTCGAGCGCTGTCCTGACGAGCGTTTCGAGCAGCGGCTCGATTTTTGCGGCGAGCGCTTCGTCGTACGCGTACGGCATCTGCTCCTGCATGTACGTGATCTGCGACAGCTCCAGCTGCACGGCATGCACGTTCTGCGCGGGCTGACCATAGTGGCGCGTGATGTAGCCGCCCTTGAAGCGGCCGTTGGCAACCGCGCTATAGCCGCCGTACGCGCCGGCAATCTGCGCGAGCGCCTCGGCGAGCCCTTCTACGGCGCTCTCCCCGTTCGACGTGCCGAAGTTGAAGTCGGGCAGGCGTCCATCGAAAAAGCGCGGCACATGCGAGCGGATCGAATGGGCTTCCCACAGCAGCACTTTGCCGTGCTGTGCCTTCAGTGCGGCAAGCTCGCCCTGCAGCGCTTCGTGATACGGCTTCCAGTAAGCGTCGCGGCGACGCGCGACTTCCGCGTCGTCGGGCAGATGGCCGTCGCGATACAGCGGCTCCTTGTCGAAGGTATCGACAGGCAACAGGCCCGTCGTGTCCTGCCCCGGATAGAGATTGGCGCCGTCGGGCGGGCGGTTCAGATCGATCACGTAGCGCGCATAAGTGGGCGCGAGAATCGACGCGCCCATGCGCTTCGCGAATGCATACAGGCGGTCGAGATGCCAGTCGCAATCGTCGGTGCGCGCGGCGACGGGCGTCATCTGCGCGGCGATGTCAGCGGGAATGCGCATGCCCAGATGCGGGATCGAGATCAGAAGCGGCAGGCTTCCCCGATGCAGCGAGAAGACGGGCAAGGTGTCGGTGGCAGTCATGGCGTCAGGGCTTCTCAAAGTGGATCGATGCGCGCGGCCTGCGTCACTTCAGCAGTTCCGCGAGCGCCGCGCGGTATTGCGCATAGGCAGTGTCTTCATCGCGATGCCTGCCATTGTCGACGACTTTCGCGCCGCCTGCATACACGTCGCGGATGGGCGTGTTGCCGTGTTCGCAGAACACGATGCCCGACAGCCACGCCTCGCTCGCGTGTTCCGCGATGCTCGTGTGGTCCGCATCGAGCACGATGAAATCGGCGCGGGCGCCTTGGCGCAATGCGCCGACGGCGCGGCCCGTCGCCAGCGCGCCGCCCCCCAGCGACGCCG
>NZ_JACFYJ010000140.1:0-16410 GCF_037126505.1 Paraburkholderia bengalensis | reverse complement strand
CTTTCCCCCGGCTGGATGCCCAGATGCTGCAGGACTTCCTTCCGGAACGTCACCTGGCCCCGGGATGTGACAGTTAGCGTACTCATAACGACCCCTTCAAGTAGATATCGTCATTGTAATGCACATATGCATTACTTGCGGGAGCGCTGGTGATTCACCTGGACGTCGGCTCAAGCTTGCTCTTGCAAGGCGACGGTTTTACCGATACTGTATAAAAACACAGTGTCCGAGGGACCCGGCCATGGAGCATCCGATCAGAATTTATACGGAGAAGGACCGGCACGTAGCCCATCGCCCGGATCTCCCTCAGCAGCCGCTCGACACTCAGTTCGAGGAAGGCACGCACCCGCTCGGTCACATAGCTGACGAACGGGTCGACGACACAAGGTCGCGGCGCACGCGGACCGTAGCGCGGCGCCTGAACGCCGTCACGGATTTACTTCCGAACTGTCTTGCGATCCATACCAAGCCGGGCGGCAATGGCCGAGACGTTCGGTCCCTGCCGATGCAGTTCCTTTCGACGAAGTAAAAATCCCCAGTTGGTTGAAGGCCAGCGAATGTACGAGTCAACGATTTCGATGGATTGATCGATGGTCGTGGTTCGCCAATCACGAGGATAGAACAACTCCGTCTTAAATCGCCCGAAGAAACCCTCGCAGGCTGCATTATCCGGCGAGCATCCTTTGCGCGACATCGAGCGAATCAGTCTGGCAGCCTGCATACGCGAGAGCCATCCTGGCCAGCGATAGTGCGCGCCACGATCCGAGTGAACTACGGGCCGCTCCTTGCAGCCAGCTACTGATTCGATTGCCGCATCCAGCATGGTGTTGACGAGTTCGGCGTCCGGCCGCGTACCGATTGACCAGCTCACAACGAGACCGTCGAAGCAGTCGATAACCGGCGACAGATACACTTTGCCTGCCGGGATATGGAATTCGGTAAGGTCCGTGAGCCATTTCTGATTAGGAGCGGCGGCGTAGAAGTCGCGATTGATGACGTTCTCCGGGGCAGGGCCAATTTCTCCACGATAGGAGCCGTAACGACGTCGCCTGGTCGTGGCAGCGGCCAGACCTTCCTGTCGCATCAAACGACGCACTACCTTCTCCGAGATGAAGACTGTTGCCTGATCAATGCCGCGCGAATCCGACGATAACCGTAGCAACGGTGATTGAGTTCGAAGATGTCCGCGATGACGCGACGCGCGTCAGCATGCCTGTCAGCAACCAACAGCCGCGCACGGTGATAGAAGTAAGAACTGCGTGCAAGACCCAAAGCGGATCACAGCTCCGGCAACGCATGGGTCTGTTTCAGGGCATCAACCAGCATCGTCTTCTCCCGGTTGCTCAGGAGTTGCGGGTTGATGCCCATCCCTTTTTTTATCAGTTCGTTCGCCTTCATCAGAATATCGTGCTCAAGCTGCAGCTTTCGGATGTCGCGTCGAAGCGATTCGACCTGTTGTTCCAGCTCCGCACGCTGATGCTCCGATGCTGGTTTCTTTTTGCGTTTCATAGATGCTGGAACCTCTCGACCGAGTAGCTGATTCTTCCAGTTATACAGCGTTGGCCGGCTCACACCGGCGTTCTCGGCAACCACGCGTGCGCTTTGCTCTCGGGTGCACAGTTCAATGACTGCTGCCTGCTTTACCTTTTGTGATTTCGGAACGCTTCCAACGGCTCGGCCAACAATACGTTTTCTGATTTCTGGACGCAGTTCTTCGATCCAGGCCGCGAGCGTCTCGCGACTCGGATAGCCCAAAGCCCTCAAAGTTGCGGGAGCGCAGCGATCATGGCTCAAATAATGATCGACGGCCACCTTCTTCTGCTCATCGGAATACCTCGCTCTCGAACGGACATAGCCCGCCCGTAGATCGTTGCACTGCTCGTATTCGCGATGCCAGGCTTTGAGAGAGTTCTTGGTCGTGTAGCCCAACTGCCGAATGGTAGCTCCGATGCGTTTGCCCAGCTTCAGGTAAAGGCGAACCGCTCGAATGCGGTCTTCGTATGAGAACATGAACTACCTCCAGGTAGTCCAAGATTTTGTCCGCACCCCCTTCTGGGGAAATCACGGTCGGCATTGACAGCTGGTGTTCACGAACTCTGACTGTCAATCGGCGAGCGCTTGGGAAAAAGAATGGTTTCGCGCACTGAGGTGCCTGCGATGACGCCCTGACCCCATGGCACAGCCCATCGTTTGCCGTTGACGCAGCCGAGCAAATTGCGCAGTTGACCCACCAAACTTGGCAGAACGGGGGCAAGCAAGCCGGAGACAGGGTGAATCCCTTCCGAAAGCGTATGCGGCACCGTATTGACTCGCAGCAAACCAGCATCGGATCGGGCGAGCGCCCATGGCTCGGTCGCTGCGACATAGCCGTTGAGATGCCGGATGAACTCGAATATTGGCTCCATCGCCCGAGCTAGCTTCATGTCATCAATCAGTCCAAGGACATCTATGGGCAGGGCGGCAGCGCGCCGAGCGATTTCCTCTTCCAGCGAGGTGTACGGACCGGGAGAGGGAATCCTGCCATCGCGATACCTGACGATCATCGCGAGGGTACGCGAGACAAGATTTCCCAGGTCATCAGCGAGATCGCGATGCAGGCGGCGTTCGATTGCTTCGTGAGTGATGACGCCGTCAACACCAAACGTCACTTCACGCACCAGCGCATATCGCAACACGTCTGCACCGTAGCGCGCAGCTGCTTCGAGCGGATCGACTCCGTTACCAAGCGATTTGCTCACCTTGCGCCCGTCAATTCCTAGCAGGTCTCCAGAGGCATAAAGGCGCTGATAGGGCGCAAATCCGAGTGCCTGGGAAATGGCCAGCCAGAACAACGTGTGTGGGCGTAGGATGTCCTTGCCGATGACGTGGCGCGTCGTTGGCCAGAAGTCGCGAAAGGCCTGTCCATCTGGATAGTGGAACGGGGACACATAGCCTAGAAGTGCATCGAACCAGACGTACGTTACGTGCTGGGGATCTCACAGTATCGGTATGCCCCACTTAAGCCGTCCAGGACGGGATCCGATGGTGGCAGCTGATCAAAAGTTTGTCTACCCCCGGCTCCAAATTCTTGATTCGACGAGCTCGAAGTGTGGGCGTGCAACGACGAGACGCATGAGCGACGCCACTACCGATCAGCATGAAACGTGTGTGAAGCAGGGATGATTCAGCGCAATCGACATAAACGAACTCCGGGAAGAACCGGGCACCCAGTTCATCTCATGGAGTCGCCCGGCGCATCGGTAAGGCCGTGCCCCGTTTAGTACAAGCACAGCGTTTTCCGGCTTATCGAGACATCTTCACTTCTTTCAGCCGGCCACTCGCCGCAAACATCGCACTGGCCGCCACGCTGACGTCATCCGAGTTGATTTCGGCAACCTGATGACGCAAGACGCGTACTGCCGCAGTGTCTATCATTCGCTGCAGTAAGGCCTCGGTATCTGCGATGGATTTGCCCGCGAGAACCTCATTTAACCGATCGCGGACACCGGGCATGATCACATAGCGGGCGCCGGCCATCTGGCGCAGCTTCGAGACGATGTAACGCTCGAGTCGAGCAGAGCTCGGTACGTCGAAGAAGATACGTTCGGAGAATCGTCCACCGCGAAGGGCTGCAGGATCAATCGCGTCGATGTGATTGGTGGCCGCAATGTAGATCACATCGCGGACGCGTCCATCACTGCCGTCGAGCGCCGTCAGGATTCGATTTGTGATTGAGGCCACATTCGAATACCGACGATCGCGCAAAATATCATCGCTTTCGTCGATAAAGACGATCACTGGACGGATGTCGTAGGCTTCTTTGATCAGTACATCAAACGCCTCGGGATTTGCGATGATTTCGGCGCCCGTGGTTTTCAGAAAGGCGAAGTCAGCTGCTTTCACGAGAGCCATCGCCGCTTGCGTTTTACCTGTGCCTGGTGCGCCAAAGAACAAGAGGCCGCGTGGCATTTGTCCGCCCATTTTTTCAAGACGATAGACATGCCGCATTTTGAACGCCAGGTCTCGCAATGCATCGTGCGACTGCTCGGGCATGATAATCTCGTCGATCGTTTTCACGTTCGCGGGCAAGGCTCCCCGGCGCCCTGCGAGCAATCGCATGGCCCGCATGCAGGTCTCAAACGTGATCCGGCTGTTCGCGATCGTCCCGTCGCGCTGCATCTCTGACAGTTGTCCACCTAACGCCGTCAGTCGACTCGTACCGAACCCATCCCAACGTTCAGCGAGGCTGTCCACAACAGCCATATCAACGGCAGCCAATCCAGGCGCGCCACCTATGCTCTTTCGCAGGATTGCTCGACGTGCTTCCAGATCAGGCGGAGGAACTTCGATCTTGTAGTCGAACCGACCTTCCCGGATGCTGGCGCGATCAAGTCGCTCGAAACAATTGGTGGCCGCGACAAGAACAATGGGCTTTCTTCGACAGGCGACGATTTCCGTCAGCATCACGTTCGTCAGATCCTGATCCATGTGATGCGCGCCGGCGTCCCGAGGCTTGCAAAAGGAATCGTATTCGTCAATAAGCATTAAGCATGGCGTATTTCGCTTCGCATGTTCGAAAGTACTGCTAGCTTTCTGAGGCGTCTCGTTGACAAATTTTGAGGCGACATCGCCGTACGTGATGGGAAAAAATGGAATGCCGAGTTCACCTGCCAGCGCCTCGGCAAGGAGAGTCTTGCCATTGCCTGGCTCTCCAAACAGGAGTATGCCGTTTCGACCGCCCGCGTTACCGCTTACAATTTCACGCGCCGCCAACAGCAGCCGCGACTTGGTCTCGGCCATGCCGATAATGTCGGCAAATGAATACTGCGCCCGCCTTATGACATGATCATAGCTGTACTGAGCGGATACCAGCCCGGCCTGGACCGACTGCTGAGGCCGTGCATAAATGCTATCGACCACTCCTGATCTGGTACTGCCAGCCTTCGAATGTCGTTGATGAACATGACGTTGCCACACGACGGTGAGCAACGCGACGCACCAGATCACTGCGGCATAGATGCCGTAGTGGTTGTGCTCAAAGATCACTCGCAGCAATCCCACACTAAACACGGCGAATGCCGCGCGCGTCCATTTAAGGCTTTGTCGTCGCTTCATCCAGATAGAACCACCCGCTATGAGCGACACGAGAATGAGCGCCTGGCAGTCAGTCGTGGTCATATGAAAACCGGCGTCTAGCGACGTTTGCAGCATGCACAAAAGCAGAAGCGCAGGCATCCAGAACAGGAATCCGAATACAAAGCGGAACATCTCCAAAATCATTTTACCTCCCGACGATATTTAGGAGCAGGCGACAGCCATGTTGGACCATCAAAAATGCGATCTTCCAACCGGACTCAGCCAACGCAAGCCGATGGGGACGAACGTCACACAGAGAACATTCGTCCTCTTGCACCTTTGAATCAGAACGGATCGAAGTTCTTTAACCCTTCACGTGCCTCATGAACCAGATGCGGGATGCAGGACACAAGGATGTCTGCAATCCGACCAGTAATAGCGAGCAGAAGGAGCTTGAGTACGTTGGTTGCGATCAGGGGTAGTCCCACGCCAGCGGTAAAGTGCGCCTCAAGCGCGGCACGCAATTCGTTTGCGAGCCAAAGTCCTCCGGAAAGGACAGCCACGATCACAACAAAAGGAATCGAGATCGTCAGTGCCGCAACGATGTTAAGCACGACCCAGGCAGCGGGCGGTAACGGGATGCGAGCATCAGGCAGCAAGATTGGCCAGAGTCTCTCAGGAGTAGGTTTTTTGTTTTTCATCTTGAGTTTCCAATTTCTCGAGATACGAAGGTAGATGCATCGAATCTGGATGGTCTTGTTAGGGAATCGGTATAAATGTCGCCGGGGAATTTCATCGATGCCACGTCTTTTTTCGAATCCATTTAAAAATTTTTACGACGGGCGACACGTAATCACACAGCAATTCAAAACACTCGGTATAGAAAATTTTCCAGTAACGGACGATGTTCTTCATGGTGGAGAAAGTAGGTAACCGTGAAATGAATCGACCTGGTAGTTTGCCAACTGTCACCGCCAGGCCGTACTGTCGAATTGAACTCTGGTTCGCAATATTCAGGGCGTACCTCGTTTGCAATTCAAGTTCAGTATCTCCGGCCTATCCGGCAACGCAAATTGAGTGCGTCGCGGTGCAAGACGACAGTTGGCCTTATGCTTTCTCACAAAGTGCATTACGAATAGAGGCCGACCTGACGAGAGCCGGGTGCAATACCGACCCGTAGAACAAGTGAAGTCGAGACGCTGCGGCCGCATCGCTGGTAACCGACTGTCATCGTTGAATAGCTCTACCCGTCAAGACGCGTTTGCCGATCGCTTTAATTCCGCGAAAGCCTGGCATCGCGAATACGAACAGTGTCGTGATTTACGGACCGGCTATGTTCGTTCGAGGCGTAAGCGTGGCGCTAGCCTTGCAATTACCCACAGCGCGAAACCTGGTAACCTGGCATACGTCACGTTCCATACGCACGCGGGATGGCCGGTAAGCGACACCCGGATAATCGTTCGTGGTTCGATCTGGAAGTCCAGGGAAGCGAATTCCAGGACACCAGGCTGCGCCGCCGCTTCGCAAGCCTGCTCGAGAAGCTGTGGGACGGCATGGGGCAGACGATCCCGTTCGCCTGTCAGGACTGGGCTTCGACCAAGGCTGCGTACCGGTTTCTGTCCAATGACCGCGTCAGCGAACACGATATCCTGAGCGGACATTTCCACGCGAGCGCCGAGCGCGTGAAGGCCATCGATGGGCCAGTGCTTATCCTGCAGGACACGACGGCATTCTCGTACCAGCGCGAGCGTCCCGAACTCATCGGCTACACGGGCAAGACGACCCTGCGCACGGGGAAGAACGGCATGGGCCCGCGACGACCGCTCACGCAATGCGGCATCCTGATGCATTCGAGTCTTTTGCTACTGCCGATGAATTGCCACTTGGCCTGGCTGCAGTGAAATTCTGGACAAGAAGGCGGTTCAAGGGGGCTTCTGAACTGAAGCTTCATATCAATACCACGCGCGTACCGATTGAGGAAAAGGAAAGCTGGCGCTGGCTGGAAAATATGCGCCAGTCGACTGAACTTCTCGACGATCCGGTGCGTTGCATTCACATCGCTGACCGGGAAAGCGACATTTACGAGCTGTTTTGCAACGCATATCATCTTTCCACCTACTTCCTCGTGCGTATCCGACGCGGTTCCTTCAGAAATGTGCGCCAGCTCATCACCAGCATCGAGCGCTATGTCGCACGCTACAACCAGCACAACCGTCCCGGTGTCTGGACCGCAACCGCTGATTCAATCCTTCAGAAGGTGGCTCGGTTATGCAAATTTATCTCTGGGACGAAACACTTGGAGACCGCCTTTTTATGGTTTGCTGCGGCACACAAACCTCGTGGAGGTGCGAAGAGCCGATCCATGTAGCGTTTGGCTCGATGCAACTCCGCATAATTCTCGACTACGCGTAACGTCGACCGATGGCCACCCCGCGTAGCGCGCGCTCGACTGGCAGATTGTCGATTTCGAGCTGGCCGTCATCGCAATAGCGCGTGAGCGCTTCCCACCGGTTCAGCGCATAGAGGATCACCTGACTCGTATCCGATTTGCGCGAGAGCGTTTCCAGCGTCGTCGTGAGCCACGCATGGAATCGGTCAAGTAGCGGTCGCGCGTGCGCTTGGCGATACGCACGGCGCTCGTCGGGCGGTTTGCACTCCTCACTTACATCGGGTTGCACTTGCGCGAATTCATGCATCGCCGTTCCCAGCCTTCATAAGGAGATCACCGAGCGCGCGCAGTTGCGTAGCTGCTGCGAGGATGGACGCGCGGGCGTCGGGGGAGTGGTCTCTAGCGTTGGTGAGGATGTCCAGCGGAAACTTGCGCGTGATCTCGTCGACAGCCGCGCTCAGTTCGGCCAAGGTCTGCTGCGCAGCACGCGATGAGACAGCGGCGGTCTGGAGTTGCTCCAGTTGTGTCTTGGTTTCACCCAATCGCGCCTGGGCGTCAGCGAGTTCGCGTTCAGCGGTCTTGCGCATCGCCTCGATCGCGGCGATTGCTGCTTCGTTGCTCGTATAACCTTCGGGCGGGCGGATTTCGGTTACGGTTTCGTACCAAACCTCGGCAGTAGTTGACTGGAGCGTTGCGATCGTCTGCTCCATCTGCGCGATGTCCTGCTGGTATGCCTGTACTTCGGCTTCGAGTCGGGAGACGGCGGCCGCGGTTTCACGCTCCTGAATCTGGTTGCGATCGGCCCGTGCGGTCTCGCTTATCAAGAGGCGGTCTGCTTCGACCAGTCGGGCCTCGGTGTTGGCAAGATTGGCCGCTGCTTCGAGGAGTTCTTCTGACTTCGCGGACAGTTGGCCCTTCAGGCACGAAATCACTTCCTCGTCGTCAGATTTCGTCACTTTACCCTGACTCGCGAGAAGTTTGACTTTTTCAAAGACCTCGGGGTCGAGATCATCGCTAAGCATGTTGAAAACGAAGAAATGGATGTTCGTGATGTCCGTGATCAGTTGACCATCCTCTGTCAGGAAGTGCGCGCGAACGATGACGCCCATCCTGGCGTACCGGTAGGTTGTAGTCTTGCTGAAGTTGAAGTGAGTGTGACAGAACTCCCGGAACATCTCGGAGTTGTCGATAACCTCTCTCAGCTCGGCGACCGCCACCGCCGTCTCGTCGATAGCATGGACCGCGGCGCGATGCCCGATGCGGATGGTCTGCGCAAGCGCAATAACCAACTGTTGCTTCTCGGCGCAAGGCCGACTGGCAGCAACATCTGAATCAACGACGGAACGGTCGCGACGACTGCTTCAATATCAGCGGGCATGTGAGCTCCTTATACACACATAGACATACCCCCCTCCCGAGTGCCACCCCTATCTGGAAGACCTAAAACGAAAGCAAGCGATTTCAAACCTTTATTTGCGCCGACCGGGTGGGGATCTGGGCATGGAACCACTATCGGAAGAAAGCGGGCCGAGTTCAGAGCACGTTTCAAAAATTTTTCGAAAAAGTCTCTATTCGCGTCGCGGATGGGTTGCGTGCTCACGGCGGCTCACGCCACAAAGTTGCGATCTGGCGTGTTTCCTCTGTCACGTTTCCTTTAAAAATCAAGGACAAAGGGGTCGCGAGTTGTGCCACCGTGGGAAAACGCGCGGCGCGACGACGCAGAAAAGCGGAACCCGGCGTTGGCTACACGGAAGGAGACAATTGGAAATTGATGACGCGAAATCGGGCCGTGCGAAGACGTCCGTCGTGAAGAGGTGGACCGGGAGGTCCCGAAGATGTAATGCCGAACGCTTGGCGCTGCGTCGCCCCGATGCTGCGTGAGGCATCATTCGGTGGCTCGTGATCTGGGCCGTCACATAGGCGGCGCTTAGAAGGCCTCGACCGAATGTGCCGCGAGTATATAACTCACTCAAAAAAGCGGTGAATTGCCAGACGTCTGCCGGTCCGGTCTTGGGGGTCCGAAGGTCTGAGCGAACGAGCGCAGATTTTTATCGCGGACCTCGGTTCAGTCCGCGAAAGGGAGGAAAAGGGGAGGGAAACGGAAATGCAGGCTATCTGGAGATCAGATGCGCCCGTAGTGCGATATCAACGCCGGCGGCCAAAACAGCCGTAATCAGGAGTGGAGGGAGGGCGTCGAGGCACCACTGGTGGAGTTGCCGTAGCCATCGGCGGCAAGCGTAAGAGAACCGTTGCAGAAATTGGGCATTGTGTGGGGCTATTGGCAATGGAGTTTCTCCGTTGGCCGCGGCTTCGAGGCTCTCGAGGCGTCGGTCGAAGCCCTTCTGCTGCTGCAGCAGCGACTCGTCGAATGCCCTTTGGTGTCGTTTGAGCGTTTCGTCGAAGCCCTTCTGCTGCTGCAACAGCAGTTGCTTAATCTGCTCTAACGTTCCCTCAGTCAGCGCTTTGGTGTTGTCGTCAATTGATTCGGCAATCGAATCGAGAGCCGCATATGCGTTCAGATTGACAGCCTCAGCGATACGTTTGATCTCCGCGCCCCAGAGTGTTTCGCTTTTTGCTTCGTCTGCCGCTTTTTGTATTAGCGATGCGACCTCGTTGCCCCTTCTGATTGAGTGTTCCGTCGCGATCAGAAGGCGCTGATGACTCTCCGTGGCATGGTTGAAACTCTCGATCGTCTCCACGAAGAGGTCGTGCTGAAACAGATAGCGGATGACTTCCGCCGTATAAGGATCAGGAAGAGAATTGGGATCGCGGCGCACGCCTTACTCCATGTCGACCACGATGGCTTCGTCCGTGATTACCGCAGGACCGATGTCCAGTTCTTCGAATGCGCGATCCAAGATCGCGATGGTCTGCGCGGCCATGCCTTGCGCCAGTTGCTTGGTGACATATTCAATCCGCTCCATGGTATTCCCCTGGCCTTTCGATTCACGAACCAAGGCACGATAGTCGGTCTTGTCGGCGAGGATGTTCTGCCATGTGAGCCCGTTTGCGGCCATATGCGCAAACAGAGGCAGGGTGGGAACATAGCAATTCGGATTGATCTGGATCCGCGGATCTTTCTCTGCCTCCGCGAATAGAGCCGCAAAATCGACATCGATAGGTCGCCGTGGCGTCGGGATCGAGACCTTGTTCAAAATGACACGCAAGCGACTTGGGTCCAGACCGGCGTTCAACAGTGTCTGAATAGTCGTGATTGTCTCAAGCTGCGTGCGGTCTTGCTTCTCGCAGGGAACGATCACGTAGTCGAACAGCGACAGCCCGCCGACGATCAACATCTGGTGAACGAACTCGGTGAAATTCGACGATCCGACGTCCGTGATTGTATTGGTGCCCTCAGCCATCATCAGTTGCTCGATGTAGGCCAGATAGTCCTGTGCCTCGAAAAGGCGCACGGGTTCACCGTATCGCTCTGCGCCAAAGTTCGAGTTTTCGATAGACAGCAGCTCAGCCCCCAGGCGAGGGCGTAGCAATACAGCGGCAAGGGTGCTTTTGCCGACGCTGCCGGTGGTATGGATGATCAAGACGTTCATCTATCGTTCCTTTGGAGTATTGCCAGTGTTAAGCGGTTGCGCGTCGGCTGGCTTGCCATTTTTTTCGAAGCGGCGGGCAAGAACCGTGCTCTTAAGTGCGATCGCCGGATTGCTGGTCACAACCACTTCGTGTAGCCGTGTATCGAGACGCCGTCCTACTGGCGTGATTGGACTCTCAGCTTGAGACTCTGCGGAGTTGATTGGAACATCGTAGTCGACATGAGTGGATGGGGTGTGGCGGAAAAGCACGTCTTTTTGCGCAGCATTCGGCGCACTTGGGTGCGTGCCTTCCCGAGTACTGTCAGACTCGCCCGGAGTGGGCGAGGCGGAAGGATCAACTCGAACCGCTCTGTCGGGATAGCGCGGAACCTGTTGTTGAGTCCGCGAAGCTCCCACGCGATTCGATTCAGCCGCTTGTTGGATCGCCGGCTCTGACACGTTATTCGCGGCCGCGAGGCAGTGCGCTCTTACCGCCTGCCGCGATACGTGCACGTCCTCGAATTTAGCAAGATACGCAGCGATGTCCGCGTACGTGAAGTCCATATCGAGTAATGCTTTGATCAAGGTCCCGTGAGCCTCGAGTTTCCTGGTTCTCGCGGCGCGACGTCGCTCAGCGAGGAAGTGGTGAGCGTTATCCAGATGATTTGAATTGGGGGGCATTTCCTGGCCGGCTTTTACGGGGAGTTCGGTTTTTAAGATTGTTGGTCACATCTGTCCGTTTTGTGCGACGGAATGCACCATCTATGCGGGCGACATTCGACAAAGAATGACAATTGACGGAAGAGAGTGACAGAGCGTGTTATGCGCTGACAATCAGGTCGACAAACGGTGACAATGTAAGCGGGAAGTGTGGGGAAGAGCCGACAACCGATCGACAAACGGTGACAATCTAATCGGGAAGTGTGGGGAAGTGCCGACAACCAATCGTCAATTGATGACAAATTAAGCGGACAGTGCGGGGAAGAGCCGACAATGCGCGGCAACGGCGCGTAACGAAGGCGAATGGGTCGGGAAGGTTAGCGGAAACGACGGCAATCGAGGTAAAGGCTCTTAATCTACAGTTGGCGTGTCCGGCGTCGGCATAGTGTGTGAGAGCTATGAAATAGTTCGACAGGCCGCGACAACATAAAGCACCTGTCGACGAACTAACGATGAGTGTGTCCGCGCCAGTAGAGAAAGCTGCGATCGCGTTAAGACGTAGCCTTGAGCCATTCTTGAGAGGAAGCGGTTCAATGACGTGGCCAGTAAGCGTTGCAACAACTATTGCAGGTTCTTTAGGCATGTGTTCTACTGCTGCCAACGCTCAATTTTTTTAGTAATTCGAGCTTGCAGGTTACGGTTCCAACGTGCCGCCGATGCGGCAGTTCCCGACTCGCAAGGGAACACCCCTCCAAAAGAAGCAGTCGCACGACGCTTCTCGTAGTTGCTTCAAGAACGATCCAACGCCTCACGGCGTTTTTTTTCAGTCAAGTGAATTCCGGGGACATTCCGGGACAGAGGCAAGGGGCAAACCCTTGACGGATCCGGCCGAGCGGGAGGTTTCCGGCGGCTTAACTACAACATTCGTGTCATCGGTCATCAACGCCAACACACCGCAAAAGAAGCTTTTGCCGTCCGCTTGGACGGGCCAATTACCAGCGCGCACGCGCGGTCTCGGATAGCTTCCTCCTGCCTGCGCGGCGGGAGTCCTTAATCCCTTGGAGGTACATGCGCTATCTCAGAACCATCCCAATCGCGGGCATGGAGCGCATAGGCGTGGCTCCCCTTTAAAGGGCCGGCACCAGAGCTACGTGCTCGGGTAACTCTGCACCGAGAGGACAGGGCCCAAGTGGTGAGCTACCAGACGTCAGCTTCCCATTGCGGAATCGAACATTTTTACGAACCTATGTGGCGTCTACCACGCATGTGAAATGCGGGAGTGTCGGACTCCCAGGCGCGCTGTAAAGCGCTCCACGCTCCACCCGATGGCGAGATCGGATAAGGGCTCCGGCAGTTACCAACCGGATAGATGGCGCGAGCCATCTATGCCGCCCCAACCATCAAATCAGGGTGTCGGTATTCGACACCATGGGAGAAGTGAAGATGACCAGGTTTGACATCCGTTCGGAAGCCGGTAAGCCGCACATCAGACCCATCGCGATCCCAAAGCCGGCCGGGTGGCGCGCGCTGGTGCAGGAGGTCATCTCCCCCAACGTGAAAAAGCGCGTCAATGGGAGAGTTGCCTCGCATCGGACGCAGGAACTGAATTCGCGCGTCATCTTTCATTGCTTCAACACGTGGCATCAGCAGCTGGGCATGCGCATCATGAACCCGTACAACCTTGCGGAGAAACACATCGCCGCCCTCGTCCGATACTGGTACGAGGAGCAAAAGGCCGCGTCCACGATGCGAAACGATCTGTCGATTTTGCGCAAGTTTTGCGGGTGGTTGGGGAAGCCGAATCTGGTAAAGCCGCTCGATTACTACCTCCCGGGTGTCGACCGCGAAAGGCTGAAGGTAAGTACAGTTGCGAATAAGACGAAATCGTGGAGTGCGAACGGCGTTGATCTTGAGGCGAAACTGAAGGAGGCGTTCGAGCTCGACCACACGATGGGGATGCTGCTTTCCATGCAGCTCGCGTTTGGCTTGCGCAAGAAAGAGGCATTATGTGTTCGCCCATGGGTTTCCGACCAGCGGGATCTGGGACACGCGGCATTCATCCTTTACACGCGCGATGGTACGAAGGGTGGCCGCCAGCGTCTGATTCCCATCGAGTTTGAGTTCCAGGTTCGCGTGCTCGACTATGTGAAAGCACACACGGCGAAACGCAACAGTCTTGGATGGCGCAAGACGCGTCGCGGCAAGGATGCAACCTTGAAAAGCAATCTAAAGGAATACGAGGCCTGCATGGGCGAACTCGGGATGACCAGGGCAAACGGTTCAATCGTGACCGGTCACGGTTTGCGAGCGGAGTTCGCAGAGAACTGCGCACTACTGGAAGGGTTCGTACCGGGCACATTGGGCGGAAGAGCCGACCAGTTGAGCCGCGAGGACCTCAAAAATGCGCAGGTGCGCGTGAGTGAACGCCTCGGGCATAGTTCGTCGCGTAAGACGCTGGCCTACTACGGCAATTTCAAGAAGAGCGACGGCCCTGCTGAGGAAGGTCGCGGCGCAGACGTGGAGGTGGCGGAAGCAACGTCTGAGAACGTTGGTGCGAAGGGCCCGATGTGGCTATCGTCGCCCTTTAACGCAACGGTGACTTCGCCGCTCAAGTTCATCAACACCTACTACCAGGGTGCCCCTGAGGGACGCGTACGACCAACGGAGGATGCGCCGCCGGTTGTGATCACGGCTCCGCTTGTTAATCGAGTGGTCAAGCGCGACGGTCCCGAAAAAGCAGCCGAGGCGAAGGCGGTCTCCAAGCCTTCGCGCCAGCCAATGCCGGATCCGCGTCTCGCGTCGGTTGGCGAAAATATAGGCACATCGGGTAGTTCATCTGGTCAGTACCCCCGGACTTGAGTGCAACATTTCTTTCGGGGGCGCGACGCCCCGGAAGAATTCACTCATACGCGCCGCCGGGCTGGCGCCAGCAGGATGCACCCAGGCAGCGGCAAATCGACGGCCGTCTGCCGGCCGAACCCGGCTGGCGGCAACTGACGAGTTGACTGCAGGTCACGCCACAAAATCTTGATCTGGCGTGCGACGACATGGAATTTTCCTTTTAAATCAATGATCCGCACTGCCCGTTTTGTGCCATCGTGGCACTCGGAAGTTGCGGGATGAGGTGTGGGAATAGAAGGGATAAGCGGCTTAATTCCTAGGCGGGTGCAAAGCGGTTGTCGTGGAGTTTGATATGTCTGTTGAGGCGTCAGGCGGTCAAATGAGGGCGGTTCGAAGTGCAACTAACGGTCTGCTTCCTCTCGCCATTCTCTTAGCTGCTCCAACAAGGCGGTTTTTAGACAGGAGGCCGTGCTGGCTCCGCCACGAAGGCGATTTCACGTCGTCCTGGTCGAGATGGAATGGACACCGCCCTCCCTCTGGGGAATTGGGCACGATTGAGGGCCTCCAGGACCGAACGGCATCAATGTGCCAAAGTGGAGCTGCGACACAACCACTTGAGGAACGGAGGCCCCAGATGAATGCTACGACATACGGACTCGACATTGCAAAACGGGTGTTCCAGCTGTACTGAGTCGACGCCCAAACTGGCGAGATCGCGAACCGGAAGTTCGGACGAGACGATTTGATTGCATTTCTGGCGCAGCGCCCCGCCGGTCGCGTCGCCCTCGAAGCTTGCGGAAGTGCTCACTGGTGGGCGCGCAAGATTCGCGCGCTCGGACACGAGGTCGTGCTGTTACATGCTCAGTTCATTCGACCTTTCGTACAAACGAACAAGACTGATGCGGCGGACGCCCGGGCGATCTGGACTGCAGTGCAGCAACCCGGCATGCGCACGGTTGCCGCCAAGACAGAGGATCAGCAAGTAATGCTAAGCCTTCATCGTATGCGCTCGTTGCGCGTCAAGTTTCGAACAATGCAGATAAATCAGCTGCGTGGGCTGCTGTATGAATTCGGCGTTACGTTTCGTGCAGGACGTGTAGCAGGACTCGACGAGATCAGGGAGCGCATGGCAGAACTCGAAGACACACTGCCACGATCGATACTTCTTAACCTTCTCGAACAGCTGCGTCGCATCAACCTGTTTGAGGAGGACATCAATCAACTCGAGAAGCGGATTGGCGCCTGGCAGAAACACGAAGCTGCATGTCGTGCGATCTCCGAAGTGCCGGGCATCGGCCGCCTGACTGCAACGGCCTTAGTTGCAACAATTGGAGACGCGAAGACATTCAGGTCGGGGCGCGAGTTCGCAGCGTATCTGGGGCTTGTTCCTCGTCAGAATGGTACCGGCGGAAAGATACGGCTGGGCTCGATCTCCAGACGCGGCGACCCATACTTGCGTACGTTGCTGATACATGGGGCGCGCTCTGTTCTGTGTCACACCAAGGTACCGACCGCGTGGCAAAAGGCAATACAGGCGCGACGTCCAGCAAATGTAGCAACAGTGGCCCTGGCGAACAAAATGGCGAGAATCGCCTGGGCGATTCTCGCTCACGGAACTTCGTACGAAGCACATCATGTGAGCAACAGACCTGCATAGCAGGATGAGCACTTTGAAGCGTCGAGGAACTGGTAGGTTGCTGCTTGGGTTGATTTAAATGTGATGGCGAAACAGGTCGGACCGCAGGAACGCAAACCTGAACACAGTCTTGTGCTTCAAGCACGTGGCCGAGATGAGGACGTTCCTGGCGAATTCCATCAGGGCCCGCAGCTTCGGCTGAGCTAAAGTCGAAAGTGGTGTACGGGGGATTGGGGCGAAGGATTGAAGGCGGTGGAGGATTCAGCTGAGAATCTGATTGTCGAAGTCGGAAACCAGCA